>CAMWLV010000060.1 GCA_947175175.1 uncultured Lachnospiraceae bacterium | reverse complement strand
GGTCTGGACCCAGTAGTGAAGGAAAATATCCGCATGTTAATCAAGCAAATGAACAAGGAACTCCACACGACCATTTTTCTGACCAGCCATGACATCGGTGATATTGAGAAGCTCTGCAAGCGCATTGTCATCGTCAATTCCGGGCAGATCGTGATGGACGATTCCATGGAGCATCTGAAATATCATTATCTGAACAAGAAAATCGTGGAGGTAAAACTGCAGGAAGAGACCACGCTGCCGCCGATGGAGGGCATAACGATTTTGAAGAGAAAGGGCAGTCATGTCAAGTTTGAGGTGGACACTTCGGTAATGAAGATTAACGACGCACTTCGCAGCATCGACGCGGAACACGTGGAAGACATCAATATCTCGAATACTCCGCTGGAAAATATTATCATGGAAATCTATCGATCAGAGGGGAGGGCAGATGGTTTATGAGAAAATATGTGGTTATCTACCGCTCGGTGCTGATGGAAAATCTGCAGTACACGGCAAATATTGCAATGGGGTTTATCAGTTATTTTATTATTATCTTTGTGTTCATTAATCTCTGGGAGTACATGTATGCGGCGCCCGGTGATCTGATTGCAGGGTACACGAAGGAGCAGATGATATGGTATGTGATGATAACGGAGATGATCTGGTTTGGTGCGCGCTCTTCAACGATAAGGCAGCAGGTGTCAGCAGATATCCGCGGCGGAAACATTGCATATCTGGTGAATAAGCCTTACCGCTACCCGCTGTATATCCTAGCAAAATTTACAGGGGAATGGAACATCCAATTACCAATGTATGCAGTGCTCACGGCAGTGATTGGAGTGATGATGGTGGGGGTGATTCCGAATTTTCACCCTGTCACAATTCTGGCGGTGGTTCCGTGCATCATACTGGGAGTGACAATCCATGCAGTATTTAAGATATGCATCAGTATGCTTTCGTTTTGGATTGAGGACTCCAATCCGTTTCAATGGCTGTATGACAAGCTGATACTGGTCGTGGGAACGATCTTTCCGGTTGAAATTTTTCCAACGGCTCTGCAGCCGGTGCTGAAGCTGACGCCAATCTATACAGTCTGTTATGGACCGGCAAAGTTGATCGTGGATTTCAGTGTGGAGAAGTATGTGGAGATTTTACTGGCGCAGGCGCTTTATCTGGCGGTTGGCTGTGGAATCATGTTTTGGATCTATGAAAGAGGAGGGAGGAAACTGTATGTTAACGGCGGTTAAAAATCAGGTGCGCGCGTGTGTACTCTCTGTCAAATATAATATCATGAGGGAGATGCTCAACAAGGTTACGTTTCTGACAAATATTTTGTTTATGATGCTGAACAATGCGACATTTATTATACAGTGGGTGATTCTGCTGCGGCTCAGGGACGATGTCGGCGGATATACGATGCGCGAAGTCATGCTGTTGTGGGGGCTTGCAGCGAGCAGCTTCGGTCTGGCGCGGATTTTATTTGCAAGGGTGTTTTCGCTGCCGGATCTGATTATCAATGGCAAGCTGGATTCGTATCTGGTGCAGCCGAAGAATGTCCTGCTCAGCGTGATGACCTCTGAGACCAATACCTCGGCAATCGGGGATCTGTTGTATGGACTGCTGCTGATCTGTATATTTTGCTTTCGAGTGGAGCGCTTTCTGCTATTTCTGTTGTTTACAGTGACAGGGGCAGTCATATTGACGGCATTTGCCCTGCTGATGGGCAGCTTGTCCTTCTGGTTTGTGCGTGCGGAGATATTGGGAAATCATATGGTAGGCAGTATAGTCAGTTTCGACACGTATCCGGATGGTATCTTTAAGGGTGTCGCGCGCTTTCTGCTCTATAATGTGCTCCCGGTGGGCATGATGATCTATCACCCGGTGCACATTATGATGGAGTTCGATGCGGCAAAAATGCTTAGGGTGTTTGGGTATCTCTTTGTGTTGTCGGCAGTGGCAGTGTTTGTGTTTTACCGCGGACTGAGGCGGTATTCCTCCAGCAGTCTGATGGCGGCGAGGATGTAAGCGGGAGTTATTACTGTATTCTTTTTCCTGCGCGTGCGATTTGCTTCTCCCATGTTTTCTCTGTCTGGTTTCTTAAAAAGTCGCGAAGCATATCAAGATTCTGCTCGGAATCCCACGCTTCCAGTGCAGCGTAATAATCTTTGCGGTCCTCCTCGTGGATGGTGATGGGCGGGTGGTTGTGTATGACAAGAAAATAGTTCATTGCAAGTCTTCCTGTGCGCCCATTTCCATCTGCAAATAGATGAATGTTTTCAAATTTTGCATGAAAATACGCCGCTGCAGTCAGGGCATTTCGTTCTGATATGTCTATAAGTTCTGCGAGCAGTTCAGAAAGCTCCTCCTGTACATCTTCTGGTGCAGCGCCAACCTCCTCCTTTCCAGTCACGAAGTCATGATGTTTATATTCTCCGGGGCGTTCACCCAACTGCCATCTGCGCGTGTCGTAGGTATTTTGTGTCAGAAGCCGCTGCAGTTCTTTTACAAAAGCTTCGTCAAGAGAACGTTTTTCATGAAATGCGGTAAGAAAGAATTCATATGCATCTTTGGAATTGCGGATTTCGAAAAGCGTCCGCAGGTCACCAGTATAAGAGGTCACACCGTCATGCTCGAAAATCTCTCTGGTGTCATGATAAGTGACGTTATCATTTTCTATTTTTCCAGAGTGATACGCAAATGAAATACTGTGACTGCTTAATACCTCCGATAATTCGGCGTCTGTTGTGACGTTTTTCTGCTGCCATAATACAATGGCTTTCTCATACTTTGTCATAAGATCACATCTTTCTGGATTGAAATTTGTTTGGTTATCTTAATATAGCATATTGGACAGGTGCGTGCAATGGAAACATTATCTGATAAAGTTTGATTGCCGCCATCGGCTACGCGGGTTCTATAATGAAATCGCATAGAGGGGTCTGTGTAATATTTTCAGAAGGATATATTGTAATTGCCCAATCTGTGTGGTATACTAAAGATGAACATGTGTACAGGAGGATTGTATGGACTATAGTGAATTAACCTTTACCAATAATTTTGTTTTCTGCAAGGTTTTGGAGAATAATCTGGAATTATGCAGACAGCTGTTGGAATTGATACTTGGAATTCAGATAAAGAAGGTAGAGCTTGCCGACAAAGAAAAGGTGCTGGATATCACGCCTGATGGTAAGAGTGTCCGTCTTGACATTTATGTTGAGGATGACATCGGTACAGTTTACAATATAGAAATGCAGGTCGCGACAAAGCGCAACTTGCCTAGGCGGTCAAGATATTATCAGGGAATGATCGATTTGAACTCAATTGAAAAAGGCGCAAAATATAACGCCTTGAAAAAGAGCTATGTAATCTTCATTTGTATGTTTGATCCGTTCAATAAAAATCTGCCAGTATATACTTTTACAAACAGGTGTAAGGAAATGCCGAAATTGGAGCTTGGGGATGAGACGGCGAAAGTATTTATAAATCCTTATGGTGATACGGAAGGTCTTTCGGCAGATCTGAAGTCATTTTTTGAGTATTTGAAGGAAGAGCTTACCCAGAGTGAATTTACAAAGAAACTGGATGTGGAAGTGGAGAGGGTAAGGGCGAATAAAGAATGGAGGCGTGAGTATATGACGTGGTTATCAGAATTAGAGGAATCAAAAGAAGAAGCTAGAGAAGAAGGGAGAGAACAAGGGAGAGAAGAAGGGAGAGCACAAGGGCAAATACTGTATCTGATCAAGACTGTATATAAGAAAATGCTGAAGAGTAAGACAAATGAAGAGATCGCTAATGAGATTGAAGAAGATATTAATCTGATCGAACGTATTAAGAAAGCAATTATAGAGTACAAGAAGGATTGCAGTAACGAGGAGTTTAATGCCAACAGGGTATTAGAATATTACAGATAGGTCAATTGGATGATGTTGGAACATTTTCTGAAAATGTTAAGAACATATAATTTTCCAGCATATTTTTCAAAATGATTATGACGTTTTATGAAAAAATTTATAAAACGTCATATTTTTTTTCGGCAAAAATGAATTGATATTTGATGTGCATTTGGTAGAAAGTATTTTTCAAGCACGCAATGATGCAAAAATATATGTTTGCAAACTGCAATTACCAACTGGATAGAGTCATAGGAATTCATATCATATATTTATGCATAGTATCATCTTGAATAAAAAGTCTAGCGGTATTCTCGCTAAATAAGTTTAGCGGATAATTCGCTAAGCTATGATGATATTGAGGTGATATATATGCGTTATGTGCGGTTAAAGAATTTGAGAGAAGATAATGATCTGACACAGAAGCAGCTTGCCGCGAGACTGCAGTGCAGCCAGCGGATCTACAGCGACTATGAGACAGGCAAAGTAGGTATCCCTACAGAAATATTGATCCGCCTTGCGATTGTCTATGACACAAGCGTTGACTATCTGTTGGATCTGACAGATGAGAAAACCCCCTATGCCAGAAAAGCGAGAAGACAGTTGTAAGAGGGAGTTATAACGAATATAGACGATGGCAAAAAGGTGCGGTATACTGTGTATGGAGGAGAAAGCCATGATGCAGCAATTAGGTGTCATGCTCTGCAAAGAGCGTGAGAAAATGGGTGAGAAACAAAAGAGTGTAGCGGAAGGAATCATTAGCATATCTGACCTGTGCAAGGTGGAGAATGGAGCGATGGAAGTCGATTATTTCACGCTGCAGGCATTATTTGAACGTCTGGGGAAGTCGATCGATAAGCTGGAACTTACGATATCCTGTGATGAATATGAATCCATCGCGTATCGGGCAGAGATCGAGCGCAGCATAGAGGAGTGGGATCAGGATAAGCTGGAAAAACTGATCTCAGGATACGATATATGCAATGAGAAAAAACGCCCCACTATCCACAAACAATACAAAATTGTACTGCAGGCAATCGTGCAGTATATGAAAAAACGGGATTATGCGTCCTGTCTGCAGGGGATGGAACAGGCACTTGCATATTCCAGGCATGATGATTGGAGGCAGAAAGCCAGATCTGGACTGTGCCTCTGCAATCAGGAGATACGGATCATACTAATGATCACTTACTGTCAGTGGAAGCTTGGAAATACGGACGGACTCGTAGGGCAGATGGAACAGTTGGGCGGATATATACTGTCCCACTACACGGACACGGAGGAGCAGGTAAAGGTCTATCCGCACTGTATGTGGCTGCTGGGACAGCTTTATCTGGAACAGGACAGGGTAGAGGCGGCATATGCCACGTGCGGAAAAGGAAAGGCATCTCTCATAGAAAATGGTTCTCTAAACCCTTTGTGGGAGATCTTAGAGCTGGAAGAGGCTTGTCTGGAAAAAATGGGCAGACAGGCAGAACTGATTCAATGCAGAAAGTATCAGGAGGCAGTCGCATTTCTGTACGAAGCGGCGGGGGCACGTCCGGTATCCAATATGATAGCGGCATTTTTAAAAAGCAGTTTTCAGGGAGAGTTTGTCCTTTCCAATGAACTTGTGCGGGATCTGCGGGAGTCAAGCGGGCTGACGCAGGAGAAGTTTGGTGCGGATATCTGTGCACGGGAAACCCTGTCGCGAATCGAGAGCGGGAAGAGTAAGCCAAATAGGAAGAATCTCTATCAGCTGCTCAAGCGAATGGGTTTGGAGCGGGAGAATTATTATGGATTTATCGAGGCAGATGATTATGAATTGTATGAGAAGGTGAGACAGTATAACAGATGTTTTTCGAAAGGCAGGCTGAAAGAAGCTGCGAAATTGCTGGATGAGATAGAAAATGGAATAGACATGACTGTGCCGGTTAACCGACAGTTTGTTGGAATGGGGCGCATTACGGAACAAATAGCCAAAGGCACATTATCAAGAAAACAGGCAAACCAGAAGTATAAGGAACTGCTGGCATTGACGATGCCGCCGATGGATTCAGGCACGATGATATACCGCGTTCCATTTCGGACGGAATATATATTATGGAACAAGATAGCAGTGAATCTTAGGAGAGATGGCAAAGTGGAGGAAGCACTTCAGATATATGAAGAATTGATAAAGTGTTATCACAGAAGCCGAGCGGCGATGCGGTATCATGCTGTTCCGGGATTTTCATTGTATATAAATTATACGGGATTTCTGGAAGTACATAACGAGCTGGAGAAATCACGAGAGATTGGAGAGGAAGGGTTGAAGCATTGTCTGGCATGTTGCCGGGGAGATATGGCAGGAGACATACTGGCAAACCTGTCTCTGGTATATGGGAAACAGGGTTTGCCAGATGTAGAAGAAACCTATCTTAGATATGGGTATTTTCTGAAGGATTTGTACAAAAGAGAAGAAAGCTTGAATATACTGCAGAAAGCATATTGGGATAGGTTTCATAGAGATATTGATTAGTTGTCAGTTTCAACGATGATGTATTCATGCGTACTAATCCCATAGTCGTCATTATCATCATCTTGAACCGGTGGAACAACAACCGTAACCAAACATAACATTAAAAGAGCCGCAATTACTTTTTTCATGATTCAATATCCTCCTTAAATAAATATGTAAAATTAGCATTCAATTCTATGATATAGCAAAGGCGTAAAAAAGTCTGTGACGTTTTTTGAAAAAAATTTTTTCTTTAAACGTCATAGACTTTTTGCTTTTGGGACGTTACCATTAAATACAAAGCTTGACAATATATACCATAATTCAACAAATGAAACATCGTCAGATCAAAATCTATGAACTAATTCTCGGGAGGAGCTGAATGGGAGTGAGAAGTAAAATTTCCCGGATCAAATATCTCGCCGCAGTCTGGATATTCCTGTTAGCTGTCACAATTCCCTACTCTGTATATGCAGAAGATACGATCAAAACGCAGAAAGCAGTCGTATTTCTGCTTGATGTAAGCGGGAGCATGAAAACAAATGATCCCAACCGCTATGCGATTGACGGCATTGCACAGTTCATATATACACTGCCCTCTAATTATGAGATTGGATTTGTGGCGTATAATGCAGAAGTCTGTGCCAGGCAGGCGCTTATGGACAATGTGCGCAGAAAGGAAATAATGCAGACAGCTGAATCTGTGAAATATGCAGGATACAGTAATGCAGGCGCAGGAATGACAGAGGCCGTGCAGATGCTGAAAGAAAGTTCTGTCATAGAGAAAGATATCGTTCTGCTTTCTGACGGGGAGTGTCTGATGGAGAATGAGGCTGCAACAGCACTTTCCTATACAGCTTATCAGGAATCAGCTGAACAAGCAGCAGCAAATGGAATCCGAATCCATGTAATCGGACTGGGCGAAGAGATGGAGGACACAGAAAATTCTATTTTTCAGGCAGCAGCCAAAACCGGCGGCGGAACCTATCATTCCCCGCAGGCGTTAAATATCCAGTCTTCTATTGATTCTATATTGCAGAATCAATTTCATATCAAGCAGATGACAGCGGCAATTATTGACGCTGGTGAAGATACTGTGGAACTGGGGATCGACCTGCCGTTCACATATGCGAGTACAGTTCGGGTACTCCTGACAAGCAGTTCACCAATACGGGATTTAACGACAAATTTTAATGCGGATGGAGCCAGACAGGTTAATGGGGAACGATATTCCCTGATTGAGATTGACAGTCCTAAGGGAAACAGGATGGATATCAGCTTCAATGGTACACCAGGACATCAGATACGCATCATATTGATACCGGAATACAGAGTGCTGCCGAAAGTGTCCGTTTCTTATGAAGATCGTATTCCAGAAGATATAGATGCATCGGTATATGAAAGGGAGGCAGCAGTTACATATACATTTTATGACATGGAAAATGACAAGATCCAGTTGTGGACAGAGGAGTACTTTGCACACAGCAGATTGTCAGCAGACATAGCGGGAGAGGTCAGAAAAGGCACATTAGAAGATGGACAGATTCAGATTCATGAGACTGTGACAGAGAAATGTGTAAAAGAAGTATCCTTTGATTGTGCAGAGTTTCCTGCAAATATTCTGGAGATCAGTACAGTGACAGTGACGCTGGAAGCACCGCCCGCGCTGCCAGTGGAGGAACCGGAAGAGTTTCCAGGTGTGATATATGGCATTGCATTTCTGGCAGTGGTACTCGTGATCCTGATTGTGACGGTGGTTCTTCGGTTAAAGAAGTCCATACGTCCAGTGGTGGTTCCAGACAATGACGAGCGGCCGGAACCAGGGAAATCCAGTTATGTAGGACGATTAAATATCTACATCACAAGAACGGCATCAGGATATGATATCAGTCCACTGTCATATGATCTGTTCCGACTTCCATCTACAAGGGTAATCTCTATGTCTGAAATCCTTGCAGGGTGCGGACTCAGAGAGGTATTTGAGGGGGCAGAACATATTTACATAAGCTCCGGGCAGGGACGCAGTGTCATTTTAACAAATCAGTCAGACTGCTGTATCATGAAAAGCGGGGAAATCCTCATGAAAAAGAAAAGTTACCAGCTTTTTGCAGGGGCAAAGGTTGATATTGCGTTTGAGGATGAGATCAGCGAGCTGACTTTTCAGTACAGAGAGCTGAAACCGTCGGAAATGTATTGAAAAACGGAAAGAGTTTTTTCAAATAAAGAACAACAAAAGAACAACATAAGGAGTGAGAGGAAATGGAGATAATCAACCAAACGAACCGCACACTGCTTCTGGATATGATCAATCCGGACAAGATGGATCTGCTGACGCTGGTCGGGGATGTGAAAGGTCTTGACAGCCTGAGTGATGACCAGATGCGGGAGATCAACCAGCACCTGGAGTGCCACAGCTATGAGGAGATGGAACGCAAATTTGAGCCTACTGTGTGGTCGTTTTTTGACGCAAATTCGCAGTCAGTCAGGTACACTTTGGAACGTCCTGAGACGATACCGGCATCAATGCTGACAGCGATCAACCTCAACGATTACGACAGCTTCTTCAAGACGATTCTGACAGTCATGGATTCCAGAAAGGCGCAGGGTCTGTTGAATGTAGAGTTTCATTTTGAGCAGCTGCTCGAAATGATATCCCCGAAGAAGGTGATGGAAGATATTAAACTGGTGCGCAAAGAAATCCAGTACAATTACCAGAAATATTCAAACCTGGAAGATGGGGATCCGGCAAAGCTTGACCTGGGTGACAAGCTAAATCTTCTGTTTGAGGATGCCAGCAAGAATTATAACAATATCATGGCGATGCTCCCGCTTGCGATCGAGGATATTAAGACGCGTCTTCTGCTGGGAAACGGCGGACAGGAAAAAGGCGGCAAGGGAATCGTCGCAGGTGTCCTGACAATGGGTGACAATGGAGAGCTGAAAATTCTGGAAGCGCCAAAAGAAGAGTCCACAAGTCTGGCAGTTGTCGATGACGAGGTGACAGCTGGTCTGGTGGAAGTCCTGGCAGATGATTACCAATCGGTGAATGAGTCGCCCAATGATTATGTACAAAACCTTGTAGTGCGGACATTCTGCCCATTGACTGCGATCACGCCGACAGAGATCGATGTGGAGACAGAGGTGGCAAACTATAATTCCTACCTCGAGTTTTACCGCACTTCCAAGGATAACTTTATCAAAGTAGTAAAGCCGCTGGTAGAGAAACTTCTGGGAATCAGGATGTTCTTTGACCAGTATAAGAGCAAGACAAAAGGGATGACGCCGACACTTGTGGTTGCCAATATTTCACCGGAGATTTTGGCAAAAAGTCCGAATATCCCCAGACTGATTACATATTTGAATACAACGAACAGTAAAAATAACTTTAACGATACAATCTGGTATGCGATCTATCCCAACCTGTCGTGGAGTCAGAATGTGACAAACAAGATTCACAGAGAACGTTTTCAAGGAAATGTCAAAAAGGCTGGAACAGATGTATACAGCATGGAGGCACTGAGTACACTCCTGAACGTCTTCAAGGATTATCGGGTAGAGACATTCTTCTCTTTCGAAAATCGTGAGGAGACTACTTTCAATGCTGTTGCAGCAGAGGGAGTCGAAAAGATGATTGAGCGCTGTGCGCCGCTGATTGGGAAACCATACAGTGAATTTGCAATACCGGTACTCCCGAACTTTACAGTGCTTCCCAAGAATAAGTCGGGTGTAGTGCTCGACAGCAGGATGCATATCACAGACAATAACGGTGTGGAACTCTCAGAGGCAAAGGAAGATATCATAAGGCTCTGGATCGAGGGTGTCTATATAGGCGGCGCTTATGTCGCAGCAGGTTTCCGGGCTGCATGCCAGTGTCCGGAATATTTAAAAAATCATTTTAACATGACAAAATTAAGAACTGATTTGGAACTGCCCGGTGTCCGGTTTGATATTGAGGCAGGAAATAATTCACTGATGGCGTATACAACCATGCCCAAGGAGATCACGGGATTCACCAATACGATCAAGACACAGATCAACCAGAAGAATTTTGGATGGGTGTTTGCGTCAGAGAATGCATCCAAGGATGGGATGGCAATTACAAATATAACGGTTTATAAGGCGAGAAACCTTCTGTATGATACAGAGAACTCTACTTATGAACCGGTATATAAAACGCAGGTCACTACATATATCGAGAGGATCCTGAGATATGTGACAGGAGATTTCAAGGAAGACAATATACGCGATTTCTTCTCGAATAATCCCAAGAGCCAGAAGAGCAAGTGGCTTGCAAAACAGGACTGCATCAATGCAATCATTACAGAAGGAGACAGTCTGGAGTACAGCATCAATGATATGAATGGCATCTGTGAACTGACACTTTCCTTCAATGGCAGTCCAAGAAATTTGGAAGTACAGATCAATCGTATTTCCGGGGTATAAGATACAGCCCAGATTCATTTATAAGGAGGTAAAGCTATGGGTTTCAGGGTAACAATTGATGGATCAGGTCCAGTGAACCTGACAGAAGAGTGTGTGACAAGTGTGGATTTCTTCTCGGAGATTCCCACAGATTCCAACGCCCGTGCAACGGATAACGGAACCGCATTGAAAATACGCGGAAAACTGTTATTTTCTCTCAATGCAGAGGCAGAGGATACTACACTCAATCTGGCAAAGTGGAGTGTGGTGCCAAGCGAGAGCGCAGATGCTTACAGAAACGTAAAAGTAGAGGTTGTAGCATCCAGCCAGGTAGTAAGACAGTACACACTTCCAAACGCATTTGTCATGGAGTATGAGGAAGAGCTTGATGATGAGACAGGCGTAGGAGAATTTTACCTGCATGTGAAGCAGAAGAAGGACCTGACGAAGCTGACCAGCATCGAAGGCGGATTTAGTGCATAAGGAGGTGGATACATATGTCATTACGTGTAAAAGTGAATGGAGCAAACAGTTTTGAGATTGCAAAGGATTGTGTACAGAAGGTCAAATTCCGTACAGATATTCCTCTGGATTCTAATGCAAGAACAAAGGATGTAGGAAGTACTCTGGAGATTACTGGAAAAATCCTGGTGTCAACAGACGGCGATCCGTTTGACAGCACCAGACAGCTGGCACTGTGGTCAGTAGTTCCGGCAGAGGAAGCAGCAGCTTACAGACAGGTAGAGGTGGAGATCATCAATGCAGGAATCACGGAGAGGAAGTACAGCTTCCCACGTGCATTCGTAATTGATTACAAGGAAGACTTCTCAAACAGCGACGGCATTGGGCAGTTCACAATAGTTATCAAACAGAAAAAAGACAAACTGGATACGATTGCTATTGAAGGAGGCTATATTAGTGCCTGACAGCCAGTAGAGCACAGGGAAAGGCATATCATAGAATGATGTGCCTTTCCCTAAAATTGGGATATAGGATTTATGTCCATCCAAAGTGTTTCCAGCTAAAGTGCTATAGATAGAGAAAACATTTTGGACAGCCATAAATACAGGAAGGGCGGTGGGAAAATGACAGACTGGTATAGTGTCCTGCAGGTTTCCAGGCAGGCATCCGAAGGGGAGATCAAGTCCGCATACCGGAAAATGGCAAAAAAATACCATCCAGATGCGCACCCTGGTGATCAGAAGTGTGAGGCACGTTTTAAGGAAATAACAGAGGCTTATACAATACTCTCAGATGCGAAAAAACGCCGCAAATATGACGAGGAACTTGGCAGACAGACGGAAGAAAAAGCACCAAAAGCTCCGAAAGAGAAGCCAAAGTCAGGTGCAGATGCAGTAAAAGTAAATTTTGAGGATATCTCCAGAAATTTTGAATCTTTCTTTGGATTTGATCCCAAAACCAAGGAAGTAGTGAATGAAAAGAAATTGAAACCTGACTACAAAACGGGGAACCCATTGGATACGACAAGAATCTTTGAGGCCTTTATGGCAAACGGGAAGAGGTAGGGGCAGTATGGCAGGAAAACTAAAATATATGGCAGCCCTGTTGTGTATGGTCATTGCAGGGCTGCTCTGTTATCAGATGGGACTGCGCGCAGGCTGGCCATGGGCAGCGGCGGCAGCGACAGTCGGTGTGCTCCATATGATGCTTCCAACACAGTCATTGCACGCAGGGCAGAAATCAGACAGAAATCAGTTTGTGCCGCCTGCTGCACCTACGGAGCTGGTGCTTCTGAATGAGGAGGGCGGAGACCTTGCTTTGTGGGATATCTATGGGAAGAACGGGATTGTGATCGGCCGTGATGTGGGCGAAAACCAAGTGACAGTTAATCTCGACCACACGGAATATGCCAGCATGATCGATGTGGAGCATGCTGTATTGAATTATACGAAGGATACATGGTATGTGGAGGATATCTCTTCAAAAAACGGGGTCAGCGTACAGAAGAGTGACGGTAGGAAATACAGGCTCTCCTATGGGAAGCCCTGCAGACTTGAGCAGGGAGACATCCTCTTCATCGGTCTGGCAAGACTCCAGCTCCGGTGAGTAATTTTAGAAAATATAGTAATGTGCAGGGAGGCAGCGATGGGAGAATCAAATTTAATCCGTTGTCAAAACGGACATATGTTCAGCAAAAAACGATATGGGACAGTGTGTCCCTATTGCAACATAGAGACACAGACCCAGGAAAAGAAGGAGACGGAAAAACCAGAGGTTGACATTGAGGAGGAACTCTTCAAGGAGGATATCAAGCCAGTCTGCGGGTGGATCGTGTGCATCTCCGGTCCGCGGCAGGGAAAGGATTACAAGGTGGTATCCGGCAAGAACTTTGTCGGGAGAGCGGACGACATGGACATACAGATCCTGGGAGACAATGAGATTTCGCGCCGGAACCATGCGGTGATTGTCTTTGACCCCAAGAAGAAAGAGACTGTTCTGCTTCCGGGAGATTCCAACGGACTGGTATATCTGAATGAGAGTGCAGTGTATGTACCCACGCCGCTGAATCCTTATGACAAGATCGAACTGGGGAAGTCCGTATTTGTATTCATTCCGTTCTGCGGCAATAACTTTATGTGGGAAGCGTAACGGCAGCGCACTGCTTATGGAGGCTGGATACAGATGGATAACGGTTTTTTATTAATATGGCTGCTGGTCGCATGTGTCCTCCTGCTGGATACTGCAATATTGTATATAAGATATCCGGTAAAAAAGGAAAAATTACCAGATATCGGCAGAAGCATGACGATTGGAGGGCGTGAGATACAGGAGGACCAGACTGGCTGCGTGGAGACTGCGGCAGGTATTCTGGCTGTGCTGGCAGATGGCGCAGGAAAAGCTTATGGAGGGCGGATCGCCAGCCGTATTGCTGTGAATACCTGTATGGATATCTTTAATGATTACAATGCCTTTCACAATCCCCAGTATTTTTTCAGGAAAGCATTTCACCGTGCCAACAAGGAGATCCTTAAGACATTAGGAGATGACAGCAGGGGTTCGGCAAGCCTTGGCTGTGCGATGGTCCGTGAGGGCTTTCTTTATTATGCACTGGTTGGGAATGTAAAAATAGGGGTATACCGGGAAGGAAACCTTGTTCCTATATCAAGCGGGCATACCGTTGCCGTCCTGGCAGAACAAAAATTCCAGGAGGGAACGATCTCGCGTGAGGATGCACTGAAACTTCTGGAGAACAGGCGACTGTACAATTATCTGGGGCAGGACGGATTCCGAGACATAGAACTGTTTGACGCACCTGTCAGGATGAAGCAGGGGGACATTGTCGTGCTGATGAGCGACGGTGTATATGAGCTGCTGGGGACAAGGGAGATCGAGGCAGTCCTGGAAGGAGCGGGAGACTGCCAGCAGAAGGCATATGACATCATAGAACTGGTAAACCAGAATCCGAAAGAAGAGAAGGATAATGCCAGCATTGTCCTGCTGGGAATGGGGGACAGAGTCAGGACGTATGAGAAAGCAGAATTCAGAAATTAAGACAGCATTCACCTCGGAGGCGGACTGTGACCTGAAAAACACGGATTATTTCGGTTTTGTGGAGCTGGATGATTATGCCTGTTATGTGGTCGCGGACGGGATAGACGACCAGCTGGATGCAGTGAGTGCAAGACTTGCGGTAACAGCTGCGATCAGTGCCTTTTCAGAAGCGCCATCCATAGGGAAGCGCACAATGCGGGCGTGCCTGAATGCAGCAAACCAGGCACTTATCAGGGAGACTGGGAGCAAAATGAAATTGAAGGCATCTGTCATCGTCGTTGTGACCAACTATGTGAAGATGCGCTACGGACAGGCAGGGAATGTGCGGCTGCGCCTGTACCGCGACGGTTTTGTGCGGTACCAGTCGACAGACCAGTCCCTTACGCTGGATCTGGTTAAAGAGGAGAAAGTGGAGCCAGACAAAGTAGCTATCCATGAGGAGCGGAACAACCTCTATGCGTATCTGGGGCAGGAAAAGGAGTTTCACCCTTATATCTCCAAAAAGATTAAGCTGGCAAACACGGACGCAATAGCCCTGTACACCCGCGGGATATGGGAAAACATCGACGAGGGGGAGCTGGGTGATGTCTATGCCGAGGCGTCCAACGAGCCGCAGGAGCTGGTGGACAACGTGGAAGAGCTGCTTCTGTCCAGACAGCCAAAGAACCTGGGTAAGTACACCTTTGTGACCCTGTTTGTCAACAAGGTATTTACAGATCCAAATAAAAAGCGCCGGATCCGCCGGATCATCATGATCACTGTCGTGGTACTGGTCATCGTCGTGGCGGCAGCTGTCATACTGACAATCCTGCACAACCGGCGTGCCAGAAAACGGGAAAAGATGGAGCTGGGGTATCTGGATACGATTGAATATATCCAGATCGATAACTATACAAGGGCACAGGAACGCTGTGAGGAAGCACTGGACCTTGCAGAAAGCCTGAGGGACCGCGCGATGGTCAAGGAGCTGGGGGATTATAAAAAGCTCATTGAGTCCGTGCTTGCGGCGCAGGAGCATATGGACGGACAGCGGTATGCAGATGCACAGAGGACATACAGGGAAGCCGCCGCCCGGTCTGTCTACGTGGACAGCATAGGGCTTGATTATATCAACGACAGGCTCGCACTGACGGCAGATTACATATCCGTCTACGACCTGATCAATCTGGGAGACGTACTGGCACAGAATCTCCAATATGATAAAGCAGAAGAAAAATATCTCGAGGCAAAAGCCATTGCCGGAAAGATCTATTTTGATGACGGCAGGAAATCCGCGATCGAGGCGCTCGAAAAGCTATACGAGGACCAGAAGGCCGAGAAGGAAGCGGAGGAGGCAGACCGTAAGGAACAGCAGAACCAACAGGAGTCAGGCGCCAATTATGTGACGCAGGGAGATGTGGCGTTTGCACAGGGCGACTATGAGGGTGCAAGGGTGTATTATCTCTCAGCGCAGCAGCTATACAGTGACATGGGAGACCAGGCACAGCAGACAGCAGTGGAGGAGAAGCTGCAGACGACAGAGGAGAAGATAGAGGAAAAAGAGCTGCTCAAGGAGGAGGCAGAAGGGTATGTACAGGAGGCAGAGGAAGCGGCGGAAGCGAAGGAATATACCACTGCCAAGAAGTATTATCTCCTTGCAAAGGATGTCTATGCTTCCCTGAAAATGGATGACAAGGTGGAAGAGATGACCCGGAAGATGGAGCGGCTGGATATCAAGATCGACGAACAGGAAGCGGAAATCCCGACGGAAAGCGTGCCAGCACAAGACACACCAGTAGAAACTATGCCGTCGGACAACAATGTAGGGGTAGAGGAGGAGCTGAGCCCGGGAATGATTTTGGAATAGTGGAGGGATCACATGGCATACGGACAGGATTTTGACATGAAGGAATATATCAGGAAAAGGATGCTGGAGATCACGGAGCTGAAAGACCGTGAAGTATTCAAGGAGGCAGTGGGGGATATCCTGTCTGCCATATATGAGTATAACCAGCGTGCTTATGAGGAACTCGAACGGAGGATCCTGGATGAGTGCACCCCTGCCCAGAACCGTTATGCAGTCTATATCTCCCTGACAGACCGGCAGCATTATGATGAGACAGACCGTTTCCTGTACCCCATGGAGATGGAAGATACGAAGGAAACAAAGATCTCCTGCCAGGACATCAATGACGCACTGGCAGAGGGAAGACCGCTCATGCTGTACACCGTCTATATCAAGGGAACGGCAACGCAGGTGAGCCAGATGCTCCGCCAGGAAGGAAGGATCTTTAACGGAACCATTAAAACGGCAAAGAGGGAGTACAGGGCGTCCTTCTGCATAAGACGGAATACACGGTATATGCAGATGATCGAGGAGCTTTATGCAGTGTTCGGGGTAAATTTCCAGCCGTGGCTTACGGTATGCACCGCATACCTGTCAAAGCTTGTGGATGTGTACCTCTGCTCATCGGAGCAGATCAGGGACGGGGAGGAGACAGACAGGGTACAGATCGATTTTGAAGAGTATGCCAGTCTGGTCAGGTATAACATGATCCCCCTGTGGAACCTGCGTCCCCTGACAGAGAAGACGAGCACTTACCCCAATCCCTGTGTGGACAAGACCAACTATGAGCACCAGTTCTTCGCGCAGCGCCTGAAGCCGGACTGCGAGTACCTGGTCAGGGATACGGATGCGGAGATCACCAATATCCGCCGGCTGAACGGGGACCTGTATATTACCTGTCCGATCGAAAGACCCTGCGAGTGGAACTTATACGAAGTCCATCAGAGAACGGGCAGGGAAAAGTACCAGTACCCGGTGCTTTCCAACCAGTACAAGGAAAGCTTTTCGGGAAATATCACGGAGATGTTCCGCCAGAGCATCAAGACGAAAGCGGAGATGGCAAGGCTGATCGAGGCATTTGACTATGGGGATTACCTGACATTCAGCGGGTTTGAGCTCTGTGGGGAGATCCCGCCGGAATGCATGGATTCCAGCTACAACATGGACAGTTTCCTGGCGGACGAGCTGAGGACAGGGACGGCAGGGCAGCCGCTTGTGATCCGGTTTACAGCAACGGATCCGGCGGATTACCTTAATGAGGATATCATGAGCTTCCTGGTGACACAGGTGCAGCGGATCTTCCCGGATTACCATTGTGTAGGGGAGATCATCTAAGGAGGACAGGGAATGAATTTCATGTGGGACATGGCACTGAGGGCATATGAACAGGGAAAGGACGAGGAGGGACTGTTTTTTGAACAGGCGGAAGAATACAGCCCGTTCTATGAACAGTCCTTTCCCTGCATCAATGAACGATGCGTGGAGACAGATGTGATAGGGCTTAATCTCCTGTACCGTTTTGCGGACATCTTCCAGGAGATCCTGGCACCGGAAAGCCTGGGGCTCGGGGAGGGGGAATATGCCCAGTTCTGCAGGTACCTGACTGATGCCGCGCTGCATACGATCCTTTACACAGATTTGAGACACGGACTTACCAGACGGGAGCTCTATATACATAAGATCCTGGAGGAACTCAGGGACGGCACCTTCTGGAAAGGAACGATGACGGATTTTGGCATGATAGGGCGTGCAGGGCAGGGGCGCTTTGCGGCACTGGTGCTGCGCCAGATGGAAACGGGGTCTTCCCTGCAGATCTTCCGGAAGGGCATACTGGTCCTGTACCCGGATGCGATGCTCTACCAGATTAAAAAGGAGCCGAAAAAGCTCCTGCTCTACATCAGATACCCAAAGACAGAGGAGCGGGAGCACCAGCTCCGGTTCGTCCAGGACATGTTCCTGCCGATAGGGTTTGAACTCAGGGTATTCTGGCAGTACCATTTTGGGATCATAGGGGCAGAGGGTACGATGAAGCTGGACGAAATGGCACTTTACTGAATGGGGGATTTATCATGGACAGGTATGGTTATACACTGAAGCCGGGCAGGGCGGAAAACGAGACAAGATCCTACAGCAGGGCGGAGCTGGAGCTGATGACAACGTTCCAGCTCCGCGACATCTGCTGGCGGGAACGGATCATCAACGGGATACAGGCACCGCTGGACAAGGACGAGCTGATACGACAGATCATGCGGTTCCGCGGGAGAAAGGACAGCCTGTTCATCACAGAATACAATGAGGAAGGGATGGAACGTCTGGAGGAGCTTCTGCGGACGACCAGGATCAATACAGCGCCGCAGTCCCTGCGCGGCTGTGCAAAGATTGTTGTCTACCAGGGAATCGCGGCTTCCTGTTCAGACGGGCTTACGATCGGGTATCATCCTGACCTTGTTGATACCAATGCACTCCTGGTGAGCGGTAACCAGATATGCGCTGTATTCAACCTGCGCACCTTCAAAGGGAAGAAGGAACAGCTCTATCTTACCAAATCGGAGAAGATGGCATGCAGGGATTCGGCAGTGAAAAGCTACCGCCTGTACTGTATGGAACGGACACAGTCTGACTGGATGTACTGTTTCTATGAGAAAGACCAGGAGCTGCGCCCGGAGCATCTGGATTTCTATGAAGTTCCGGTCATGGATTTCCAGGTGCGGGAGCTGCTGGAGATGGACATGCCCCTTGCCATTGATTTCGGCACGACCAACACGACGGCGGGGATCTATCTGGATTCCGGCTACCTCGAGCAGCTCGAGGGGGATCCGGCAAGGGAGTGCCTCCGGGAAAATGAAGCCAACTATGTGACTTATGTCAGGGAGGGGGACAGGGAGACACCGCTCCTGCCGTCAGTGGTCGGCGTGCTGGACATCAGCGGGGACCAGGTCCGGTATGTGTTCGGGTACGAGGCGGACCAGCTGTTCCATTCCAGTTATATCGATGAAGGGTTCTGCGCATTTTATGACATCAAGCGCTGGATCAGCGACCCGGACAGGGAGGAGGAGCTGGTGGACAGGGCAGGACGGCGCTGCTTTGTGAAGCGCAGGGAGATCATCAGGGCCTTTCTGGAACATGTCATCTCCTGTGCGACGCAGAAGTTCAAGTGCAGGTTCAAAAGCCTGCACCTGACAGCGCCGGTGAAGCAGAAGCAGCTCTTCATACGCCTTTTCAAGGAGATGCTCCCGGATTACCAGATCATGGAGGAGGGGATGCTCGACGAGGGTGTGGCAGTGCTCTACAATTCAATCTCAGAACTCATTGCACAGAAGCGTTTCAGGAACAGTGAGGAGCTCAGGGCACTGATCATTGACTGCGGGGGCGGGACGACAGACCTCTCCTCGAGCCGTTTTACCATCCAGGACCAGAGGGTGGCGTACAGGATCCGAATCGCAACGGCATACGAGAACGGCGATACCGATTTTGGCGGGAACAACCTGACTTACCGGATCATGCAGCTTTTAAAGCTTGCGGCGGCACGCGCGCTTGACAGCACGGAAAACGGAAAAAGTGCAGGGCAGCTTATAGAGGAGATGGGAACAGATATCTTCCGGCGGATAGACCGTGAGGGGGCAGGGAGCGTATACGCGCCGCTGGACGAAGCGTACAGGAGGGCGGAGGCACTGATCCCGACACGGTTCAGGGATTATGAGCACAGGAGCAACGCTGAATATTTTGCAGTGATGAACAACTTCTACTACCTTTTCGGCCTGGCAGAGGAGGTCAAGAAGGTATTTTACGGCAGGCAGGAAGCGCTCCGCGTGGCCGTCAGCAGTGTCCCGGTCACGGAGGCGGGCACGGTCCATGTGCAGGCAGACCGGTTCAAGCTGTCTGTACGCAGGGGGGAAGGACTGCAGATGGTCAAGGATTTCCCGGTCATATACCTGAATGTCAGCCAGGCCAGCCGCCTGCTGCAGGGGGATATCTACCGTCTTGTAAAACGTTTCATCGAGCCGCTGTATGAGGACGGCAGGCTGGATGAATACGCGATCATGCGCCTGACAGGGCAGTCCTGCAAGATCGGGCTTTTCAGGGACGCACTCAAGGAGTTTATCCCCGGGAAAGTGATCGAGTCATCGAAGCGCAGCACATTTGATGAAGAGGATTACGGGCTGAAGCTGATGTGCCTGGACGGCGCGGTCAAGTATATCAGGGATAAGCGGTTCGGGTATGCGGACGTCACGATCACCAGTGAGCAGGCGGCATTCCCATATATCGTGACTGCCATGACACACACCGGCGAGGAGCGGACCCTGATCCACAGCCTTGACAGGGAGCAGACACAGGGATACATCGCAAGGACCATGGCAGACCTGACTCTGCAGTTATACCTGAAAGACACGGACGGACATGAGCGGTACAAGTACAACTGTTCCTTCGATCCCGGGGAATTCCAGCCTGCAGAGGCGGAGGAGATCGTGGAGAAATACCAGGGGCGGATCCCGCAGGATGACGTGGACACGATCGTGAACCGGGAACTGCGCTCATTTATCCTGGCAGACGGGCAGCGCTGGGGTTTCCTGGTGGTTCCCATCCTGCGTGACGGCGGCAGGCTCATGCTGGGACCGGACCAGTTCTTCCTGTTTGAGACGGAGGGCTGGATGACAAACTTCTTTGACGGGACGAAATAGGAGGAAGCATTATGATAGGACAGATTTTCCCATTATTCCGCGAGGGCTACCTGCTGCGGACACAGATGCTGGAGGCATTTACGGACTACAGCTTCCGTTTCGGGGAGCTGCTGTATACGGGGTATGCAAACGGAATCATCAGCGGCTGCCAGCTGACGACGACCAGGGACGCGGTCATCGTGCAGCCGGGACTGGTGCTGTTTTACGGGAAAGTATTTTACATAAAGGAACCAGTGCCGGTCAGTTATGCGCCGACAGACGAGCTGCGCATCTTAAAACTCCGGTACATGGGGGAGGAGAAAACGGAGTCCATGATCCGTTATGAGATGGAGCTGTCCCTGGATGCAGACCCGGGACAGAAGGAAGGACAGATCGAGCTGTGCCGGTTCACGCTCCAGCAGGGGGCATACCTCCGGTGCCAGTACCAGGACTTTGAGGACTGGGGGACAGAATACGACACGCTCAGCATGGTGCACGCCCAGTATGCGTCGCCTGAAAGAAGCACACTGCATCCCGGGCTTACAAAAGCGTTTGCAAGGGAGATGCTTTCCTGCGCGCCGGAAGACCAGACGGATATCAATTTCTGCCTGGGGATACTGAGCCGCAGCGGGCCTGTGTGTGCAGAGGCGCTCACGGCGTATATCAGCCTGCGCAGCGGGAGGGTCATGGCAGACGGGAGCAATGCGGAGATATACAGGGGACTTCTGGATATCCTGCGTGAGGTCAGGGGCGGAGACGGACAGAAGA
>CAMWLV010000059.1 GCA_947175175.1 uncultured Lachnospiraceae bacterium | reverse complement strand
TATTAAGTCTAAACCATCGGTTTCTTTAAGTCAAGCTGACCCGTGAACAGTAACCATTCTATTCAGGGATTTTTGCAGTTGACTCCCTGATCAGGAGTTCCGCCTCATATGTAATGTGCTGATGCTTTGTCCTTTTTGCTATAACGTCAAAGAGCAGTCTCGTCGTGTCTTTTGCCATCTCCTCCACCGGCTGACGCATCGTCGTCAGACTTGGCACTGTATAGTCTGCCATATCAAGACCATCATATCCCGCCAGAGAGACATCTTCCGGCACGCGCAGACCTGCTTCATATAGCGCTCTCCGGGCTCCGATGGCAAGCACATCCGACACCGCATACAGCGCCGTGAACTTCTCCTTGCGCTCCAATAAGTTTTTTGTAGTCAGGTATCCATTCTCCATGGAAAAATGGCTCAACTCGTCTTTGGTTTGACAGATTAGTTTGGGATTCACTTCAATCCCATGTACTTTCAATGCATCGCAGTAACCCTCCAGACGCAGTTTGCCGACACTCTCCTCCTGCGCTTCCGCCACAAGAATTGCGATTTTCGTATGCCCCAGCCCGATCAGGTAATTCACCATTCTCGCACTTTCCCTGCGGTCGTCCACACTGATGCTGGAGTACAGCTTCTTGCTGATGTTCTCAGGGATAGAACCCACTGTACTGAACACAAACGGCACACTGAGCTTTTTTATTTTCTCCTCCGAGTGGGAAAACAGTCCTCCCAGAAATATAATCCCCCGCAGACGCTTTTCCTTGACAACTTTCTGCGCCACGTCCACCTCGTTCTCATCTGCCTCTATATGCGATAACTCCATCGCATAATGCCTTTTCTTGCACTCCTGTTCAATCACTGTGATCATACTCGTAAAAAACGGGTTTGCAATACCTTTTACCAGCACTGCAATTGCCTTTGCATCCACCCTTTTTAAATTTCTCGCACTATCGTTTGGAACATATCCATATTCCCGGATAGCGTTCATAATCTTCTCTTTTGTCTCCGAATTGATATCCGGGTGATCGTTGATCGCCCTCGATACAGTGCTGACACCTACACCGCATATTTTTGCTATGTCTTTGATTGTCGGCTCAAACACCCTGTCACCTCAATTTACTTTTTCTACTTATTTTTTCTTCTTTTCAGCATCCGTATGGGCGGCCCTTCCATAGATCTGTGCCAGCTCCAGCATATGCAGGGAAAGTTTTTCCGTGCACGCGTCATGCTCCATGCGCCACTCCCAGTTTCCTCCTAACGTCGACGGCGTGTTAACCCTCGCCTCGCCGCCAAGTCCCAGATAATCCTGCATGGGAATAACCGCTGTGTCCGCCACGCTTCCGAGCGCAGTCCGGATCAGGGTTTCACAGAGATCCGAAGTCCTCCTGACATTCAGATACTTTTTGGCAAAAGCCAGATCCTTTCTACTCATGGAAGGAATCCATCCATTTACTGTATCATTGTCATGTGTTCCCGTGTATACAACACAATTATTTGTATAGTTATGAGGAAGATAATCGCTCTCCCCACTCGAATCAAATGCAAACTGCAAAACCTTCATTCCAGGATACCCTGTCTTCTTCACGAGTTTTAACACACTCGGCGTCAGGAACCCCAGATCCTCCGCGATCACTGCGCGGTTTCCAAGCGTCTTCTTCATGATCTCAAAAAGCTTATACCCTGGTCCTTTCTTCCATGCGCCGTTCTCCGCGGTCTCATCTCCGTACGGAACTGCCCAGTACTCGTCAAATCCCCTGAAATGGTCGATGCGCACAATGTCATAAATGCGAAAACAGTGCGAAAGTCTCCTGATCCACCATGCAAAACCTGTCTCCTCATGGTAATCCCACTGATATAAGGGATTGCCCCAGAGCTGACCGGTGGCAGAGAATGCATCGGGAGGACACCCTGCGACCGCGACGGGAACATTCTCCTTGTCGAGCTGGAAAAGTTCAGGGTTTGCCCATGTATCTGCACTGTCAAACGCCACATAGATCGGAATGTCACCCACAATACTGATTCCCTTTTTGTTGGCGTATTCCTTGAGCGCCATCCACTGTTTTGAGAACAGATACTGCTGATAGCTGTAAAATGCGATATCGTCAGCAAGCTTCTTCTCGTACTCTGCCATAGCCTTTGGCTTCCTGAGACGGATATCCTCATCCCACTCGATCCACGACACGCCCTCCAATGAATCCTTGACCGCCATGTACATTGCATAGTCTTTCAGCCACTGTTTGTTTTCCTCGACAAATACCTTATATTCTGAATCCTTCTTGATATCTGCCCTCTCATATGCTTTGCGGAGAAGTTGAAACCTTGTATGATATATTTTCTCGTAATCTACCTTCTTGGTATCGTTTCCAAAATCGACAGACGAACACTCCTCTTCATTGAGCAATCCTTCCTCGATCAGCGCGTCCAGACTGATATAATACGGACTGCCTGCAAAAGTCGAAAAAGACTGATACGGTGAATCCCCATATCCTGTAGGGCCCAGCGGCAGAATCTGCCACAGCGCCTGTCCTGACGCTGCCAAAAAATCCACAAAATCATAGGCTTCCTTCGAAAATCCACCGATTCCAAATCTTGACGGCAGGCCAGATACCGGCATCAATACGCCACATCTTCTCATACTCATCTCCCTTTCCCCACATGAAATAATATAATCGTCCACAGAATCATTACCGAACCAGGAATTGTCGGATTCATTTTGATATCGGTAACGTTTCCAATGGACAACATAATCATAACACTTTGCACAATAAATAGCAAGATTTAATTTGTTAGCCAGCAAAAATTTAGCGAAACTAATCGAAATACAATAAAACTTTTATGCATAATTGACAACAGAATTGAAAATACGGCAGGGGTTCTAATCCCTGCCGTAAATATCCCTTGTATAAATCTTCTCTTCCACGTCCTCAAGCTCCTGCGTCAGTCGGTTCGTGATAATGACATCTGATATCTTCTTAAATTCGTCCAAGTCCCGTATTACCCTCGACCGGAAGAAATTATCCTCCTTGAGGCTCGGCTCGTACACAACTACTTCAACGCCTTTTGCCTTAATGCGTTTCATGATGCCCTGTATAGAGGACTGGCGGAAATTGTCGGAATCTGTCTTCATGGTAAGCCTGTACACACCTACAATCTGCGGTTTCTTCGCCAGTATCATGTCCGCGATGTGATCCTTCCTGGTTCTGTTGGCATCCACGATCGCCGAGATAATATTGTTTGGCACATCCTCGTAATTTGCCCGCAGCTGTTTGGTGTCCTTGGGCAGACAGTATCCACCATAACCAAAAGACGGATTATTGTAATGACTTCCGATTCTGGGATCAAGACCTACGCCTTCTATGATCTGCTTTGTGTTCAGACCGCGCATCTCCGCGTAGGTGTCAAGCTCATTGAAATATGCAACCCGGAGCGCCAGATAGGTGTTGGCAAAGAGCTTGATCGCTTCTGCCTCCGTCGTATCTGTAAACAGTGTCGGAATATCCTGCTTGATCGCGCCCTGTTTGAGCAGATTAGCAAACACCTCTGCCCGCTCAGACTGCTCTCCCACGATGATACGCGATGGATAGAGATTGTCGTACAATGCCCTGCCCTCACGCAGAAACTCCGGCGAGAAGATAATGTGATCTGTACCAAATCTCTCCCGTACTGACTTTGTATAACCTACCGGAACTGTCGATTTGATGATCATGACAGCTTCTTTATTCACCTTCATGACAAGCTCAATGACCGTCTCGATTGAGCTTGTGTCAAAATAGTTCTTGTATGGATCATAATTGGTTGGCGTTGCAATTATAATATACGCCGCATCCTTATATGCTGCTGCGCCGTCCGTTGTCGCCTTCAGGTTTAGATCTTTTGTTGTCAGATATTCCTCAATCTCTTTATCAATGATCGGCGACTTTCTGTTATTGATCATATCAGCCTTTTCCTGAAATACGTCCACTGCTGTCACTTCATTGTTCTGAGCCAGCAATATCGCATTCGAAAGCCCTACATAACCAATGCCTGCCACTGCAATCTTCATATTAATATATCTCCATTCTATTTAAAATTCGTTACAAGTATAGCACATCCACCTCTGCCATTGCAATCCGCTTACAGCCATTCATTCCAAAAGTTGTAACAGTTCAGCCTTCGGCTTCCTGTTACAAGCATCAAGCCATGCAAAACCACTTCGTGGTGGCTTGATGCATCTCAACCACTATGCTTTCTAACGTGGCTTGTATAAGCCATAATTTGCAGCGTAGTGCAAAGTCCTAGCTGAACTGTAACCAAAAGCTCTCTACTTTTTGCGAGATCTGTGACACATTCACCACCTCATACTGACTCCACTCCCGCGGAAACATGCGCCTATACTGCTGTTCCAGAAAACGCTCATCGAGCAGCGCCACCACACCGATATCCTCCGCAGTGCGAATCACGCGCCCTGCCGACTGCAGCACTTTGTTCATGCCAGGATACCGATAAGCATAGTCAAATCCATTCTCCCCCTGTGCGTCAAAATATTCCTTTAAAAGCTGCCTCTCACACCCTACCTGCGGAATGCCTGTTCCCACAATGATTGCCCCGATCAGGCTGTCATGCTTTAAGTCGATTCCCTCCGAGAAGATTCCTCCCATCACACAGAAACCGATCAAAATGGACTCATCCGCAGCTTCAATCTCAAAATCGATTTTGTCAGTGAGCTCACAACCTTCATTTCCTTGGAAGCGAAGCAGAAATTCCTCTCTCTCCGCCTCACTCATATAGTCCTCCTGCACAATGCACTCCATCGTGTCCGCATCGTAGCATGTCTCCATAAAGCAGTTGTAAACCTGTTCCAGAAAAAGGTGTGACGGCAGAAAAACCATATAATTGCCATGGCGCTGCCGCACCACCTCATGAATGTAGCGCGCGATACGCTGAAATTCCTCCTTGCTCCGTCTCGCATATTTGCTCGTGACATCGTTTGCGATCAGCAGCGCTTTCTTGTTCTCGTCAAAAGTAGATTTCGCATAAACTTCGTAGTCCGTCGGCTCGCCGCCCAGAAGCTTCTTATAATATTGGATCGGCAGCAGCGTTGCCGAAAATAAGATCGCGCTTCTCCCCTTCTGCATGCACTGGCGCAGGTTTCGTGACGGATCAACACAGAAAAGCTTTAACATAAAATCCCCATCGTCCATTAGCTGGCTGTACATCACATAATTGTCGTCCATGATCTCATACATATTGAGAAAATGTGCCACCTCAAAATAAAATTCCAGCAGTTCTTTTTTATTCGGAAAAGTATCATGCTCGTCCAGAAAATCGTCAATTGCCCCATAGAGACGGTTTAGCGCCACCACAAATCCATCGATGCCCTCCTCCTTGCGATAGCTCTCACACTGTCTTTTCATAGCGAGCAGCTCTTTGTTGCACTTATCGAGATGTTTTGCAACCTTCGGAGAAGCTTCCTTCATCAATCGCTTCGTATGCAGGAAAGAATTTTTGAACAGCGCCGCGCTGTACATCTCCCTGCCCCGGTCTAAGAGATTGTGCGTCTCGTCGATCAGGAATACATAGTTCCTCTTACCGATCCCATCTGCAAAAAAACGTTTGAGATACACCCGCGGGTCAAAGACATAATTGTAATCACAGATAATGGCATCCGAGAACAGGCTCATGTCAAGGCTGAATTCAAACGGACAAACCTGATGGCGGACTGCGTATTCCAGCACTTTATCCCTTGTAAAGTATTCCTCGTGCGTCAAAAGGTCATACATGGCGTCGTTGATTCGGTCAAAATGACCATTTGCATAGGGGCAAACATCGGGATTACACTCTGCCTCGTTTATTCTCTCCGACAACACATTTTCTTCCTGAAATTCCTCCTGCTTCATAAGGCAGATCTTGTCCTTCGCTGTCAGAATGATCATCTTCATATGCAGTCCATTTTCCTGCAGCAGACTGAAACACTCCTGTGCCACTGTGCGGGTAATAGTCTTTGCTGTAAGATAAAAAATCTTCTCCGCCATGCCTTCTCCCATGGACTTCACTGCTGGAAAAACAGTCGATATCGTCTTGCCAACGCCAGTCGGAGCCTCGAGAAAGAGCTTTCTTTTGTGATAAATGGTCTGATACACGTAAGTGACAAGCTCCTTTTGCCCCTCGCGGTACGGAAAAGGAAACTGCAGCTGCCTGATCGACGCAGTGCGGATTCCTTCCCACTCAAACTGGAAATCCGCCCACTTCCTGTATTCATGCATCAGATCGTCAAACCACCGCTTGAGCTCCAAAAAAGTATAATCCTCATGAAAATATTTGAGTTCCTCCGTCTCGATATGACAGTACGTCATGCGCACACCAATGTGTTCTAGATGGTTCTCCTCCGCATACATATACGCATAACACTTTGCCTGTGCAAGATGGACACCTACAGGTTTGGTGATACGCCTCAACTCCCTGAAAGTGCCCTTGATCTCATCTATGATTACTTTCTCCTCTTTCAAACGTGCTGGCAGTTCTTTACACGGAACAGCATTTTCCATATCAATAACACATGTTTTTTCATGAGACATCACATCATGAGGTGCCACATCATGCTCACCCCAGTTATAGTCAATAATTCCGTCTGCTCTTCCTTCTATTATAATGTCATACTCCGGCGTATTCCATGTATATTGCAGCCCGATCTCTGCATGGTACTCGCTGCCCATACGCCGCTGCAGCATCTTGTGAATGCGGCTTCCCTCCTGCATCGCAGTGCCCACTCCTCCTGATTTCCGATTGTCAATGCTGCCCTCCCGCAGGATAAACTCCACAAGCTGCCGGACTGATACGCGTATCTCCATGTCTGTCCCCTTTTACTTTCATATCCTTTTTATCATTACGAAAAAACTCCCTCTAAATGACAGTTTACCCTATCACTCAGAGAGAGTCAATTGAATTGTACCGATCCGCTTATGCGATTGCAAGCCTGCTCACATAGCTCTCGAACTCGTCATTATATCCCGCGTACTGCAGAGTAAGTATTGAACGGAAATCCAGTCCCATCACACCGATGATCGACTTGGCATCCACTGTGTAATGATTATAGGAAATATCAATATCAAAGTCACACTTCGATGCCTCGTTTACGAAATTCTGAACTTCTGCGGGTGTCATTTTAATCTTGCGTTCTCTCATAATAATCCTCCATTCTTGCCAAAGTCTGCGAATTTGCTGTATGAAAACTTAATTTCACACTAACTCCCTTTCGCCCGCTTCGGCGGGCACTTAAATCAGGATGGTGAAATTTTAATTTCACACTAATTACTTCCTTTCTACACATAGTCAATAGGGATCTGCCATGAAGAAAGTTATTTCATGACAGCTTCTAACGTGATAACAACCAGGTGTGCATATGCTCCTCTGTTTTCACGAATTATAGTATACAATATGTTCAAAGTAAAGCTTTTTTGTCGGTTTCTGATGCTTTTCGTCGTTTTAAAAGCCCTGACCTTCTTTTTTGTATACGATCTCTGTTTTCTTTGTGTTATTTATATAGTTAATTCTTTCCAAATGATTGATCTTTATGCACTTTACATCTAAAGTTTTTACAACATTTGATGTGCAATATGCAGATTAGAAAACTTACAAGAATGTTTTTCCGCGAAGAGAAAACGACAATTATTGCATTAAAACGTAACACTTTTTGGCTTGCATTTTATATGATTTATACTATACTAAAACGTAACCCCTTGAACACACTTGTTCCAAATTCAAATATGTGTTCTAATCAAGTAAGGGGATTCTTTCCCCCTACTCGCGCACCGGGTACTCGTCAGCTTCAGCTGACATACTTCCTTCGGGTGTCCGTATGCATAAGCAAAAGAAAAGTGAGGTGCACAACTATGACTGCCATGAAATGGTTCTACTCTTTTCTCAAAAAACACAATTGGCGTATGGCGCTGGGACTTGTGATGGTGACAGTGATCTCAATCCTTGCCATCGTAAAACCAATTGTCTCCGGCTCCATCGTCGATGATGTAATCACTGCCGGAAATTATGACCTGCTTCCAAAGCTGATCGCGCTGCTGGTCATTATCACAATCCTGCGAGGCGTATTGCGCTACTGGTCTCAGGTCATCTTTGAGACCAGCTCGCAGGATGTGCTGTATTCCATGCGTGATACGGTCTACCGCAAACTGCTGCAGGAGGACTTTAACTTCTATAACAAGAAGCGGACCGGAGACCTCCTGAGCCGTCAGACTGGCGATATGGACGCTATACGGCATTTCATAGCATTTGTTATTTATCAAGTGTATGAAAATGTCTTCCTGTTCTTCTTTGCGCTGATCATGATTTTCACAGTCAGCTGGAAACTTGCGCTCTGCATGTGCGCGGTACTGCCCTTTGCGCTGTTTGTGACGTTAAGCCAGACCAAAGAAGGTCGTCCGCGCTTCCAGAGAATCCGAGAGCAGTTTTCCTCCCTCAACACCTTCGTGCAGGAGAATGTCAGCGGAAACCGCGTGGTCAAGGCATTCTCCAAAGAAGACTATGAGATCGGAAAATTTAATAAGGAAAATGACGGCTACCGCGATGCTGAGCTCGCCGCCGCAGAAATCTGGACAAAGTATGTGCCGCAGTTCGAATTTCTCTCAAACATGCTCACTGTGATCCTGATGCTTGTTGGAAGTATCATGGTAATCAAGGGCAGTATGACTCTCGGAAATTATGTTACGATCAACGGCTATCTGTGGATGCTTATGAATCCGCTGCGTCAGATTGGATGGCGTATCAACGATATTCAGCGCTTCACTACCTCCGTGGAGAAGATTTATGCCACTTACAGCGAAGAACCAAAGGTGAAGCACCCTGCAAAGCCAATTCCCTGCCGAAAGCTTCAGGGGGATGTTGAGTTTAAGAATGTATCCTACAGCGCTGATGATGAGGACATTATCCACAATGTCAGCTTCAAGGTAAAAAGTGGTCAGACAGTCGGTATTCTCGGCTCAACCGGCTCCGGCAAATCCACCATCATGAACCTGCTCTGCCGATTCTATGATGTCACCGACGGGGAAGTGCTGGTCGATGGCAGGAACGTGAAGGACTTAGACCTCTACAACCTCCGTCAGAATATCGGCATGGCGATGCAGGATATCTTCCTCTTCTCAGACACGGTCGAGGGCAATATCGCATACAGCAGACCAGACTGTCCTTTTGAGGCTGTCCAGAAAGCAGCTGTCATGGCAGATGCCGACAGCTTTATCCGCGAGATGCCTGACGGCTACGACACGATTGTCGGAGAGCGTGGTGTAGGACTTTCCGGCGGGCAGAAACAGCGCATCTCACTGGCAAGGGCGCTCTTAAAAGAACCTTCTATATTAATACTCGACGACACGACCTCTGCCGTCGATATGGAGACAGAGAGCTACATCCAGCAGCAGCTGAATAACATTGACCATGCCTGCACAATTTTTATTGTTGCCTACCGCATCTCCTCTATCAAGGATTCCGACTTGATCCTGGTTCTAAATGACGGAAAAATCGTGGAGCAAGGCAGGCACGATGAGCTTATCAAGAATAACGGCTATTATGCTACAGTATTCCGCCATCAGTACGGCGAGTTTGAAAAATATGTTGACGAGATCAGCCAGAACAATATAGGAGGTGAAAAGTATGGCACGAAATAAATATGATATCGATGAAGTGATAGAGGATAAATTTGACCTCAGCCAGCTAAAACGTGTGTTTCAATATGTAAAGCCCTACCGGGGACAGCTTGCCTTTGCACTTTTCCTGATGCTGTCCTCATCCGCACTAACCATGCTCTTCCCCATGTTTATCAGCGGGATCATGGACACCTACATACCCGCCAAAAATATCAGAGCGATTGTTATGATTACTTTAATATCACTCGTTATCGTTCTGTACACCTGTGTATGCATCCGCCTCAAAATACGCATTACCAGCCGCATTGGACAGTCGGTCGTACACCAGCTGCGCTCTGATATCTTCTGCCATCTGCAGGAGCTTCCATTTTCTTACTATGATGATCGTCCTCATGGAAAAATACAGGTGCGCGTGGTCAACTATGTGAACAGCCTAAGCGATCTGCTCTCAAACGGTATTATCAACACAATAACTGACATGTGTAATTTAATTTTTATCCTAGTCTTTATGCTCCTGCTGCATGTCAGGCTCACGCTAATCTGTCTGTGTGGACTGCCTGTGCTCTTCGCTGTCATTGTATTTGTGAAGAGACGCCAGCGGCGCGCATGGCAGATTCAGAGCAACAAACAGTCCAACCTCACCGCCTATATCGCTGAGAGCATCAACGGCATCCGCGTCACACAGTCCTTTGTGCGCGAGCGCGAGAATACATCGATCTTCAACCATTTGAGTGGTAGCTATCGGAGTGCATGGATGCGCGCTGTCAAATACAACTTTATCATGTGGCCCTGTATTGATTCCATCTCGACCGTCACGACAGCATTTATCTATGTCATTGGAATTGGCTGGATTTCAGGAGAACTATATGGAGTAACAGTTGGTATCCTGATTGCGTTTACCTCCTACATCTCAAGATTCTGGGAGCCGATCAATACGCTCGCCTCATTTTACAATTCGCTGCTCACCGCCATCGCCTACTTAGAGCGCATCTTTGAGACGATCGATGAGCCCGTCAATGTAAAGGACGCCGAGGATGCTGCACCGATGCCGTCAATTAAAGGCAAGGTAGAATTTCAAAATGTATGCTTTAGCTATGAGGACGGTGTACAGATTTTAAATAAAGTAAACTTTACCGCAAACCCAGGTGACACTTACGCAATCGTAGGCCCCACTGGAGCTGGCAAATCGACCATCGTCAATCTCATCAGCCGTTTCTACAATGTGGACTCCGGCAAAATATTGATCGATGGCACCGATATCTCCAGCGTAACCTTAAAGTCCCTGCGCAAACAGATGGGAATTATGATGCAGGACAGCTTTATTTTCTCTGGTACCATTATGGATAACATTCGTTATGGAAATCTGACCGCAACAGACGAGGAGGTCATCACCGCCGCCAAGACCGTATGCGCACACGACTTTATCATGGAGATGGAAAACGGTTACCAGACACAGGTCAACGAGCGCGGAAGCAGACTCTCAGCAGGTCAGAGACAGCTCATCAGCTTTGCGCGGGCGCTGCTGGAAAATCCGGCAATCCTGATTCTCGACGAGGCGACCTCGAGCATTGACACCGAGACCGAAATCCTGCTGCAAAAGGGTCTGAACAGACTGCTGGAAGGACGCACTTCCTTCATTATTGCACACAGGCTTTCGACCATTAAAAATGCAAGCTGTATCATGTATGTCGACAAAGGAAATATTCTCGAATCCGGCACGCACGACGAACTGCTTGCACAGAAGGGTGAGTACTATAAATTGTTCATGTCACAGTATGATTTTCTCGCGGCAAAATAACAATAAAATAACAGGTGTATCAATATGTGATACACCTGTTATTTTACGTTACAATATTCTGCAGCCATACACCTTTTTTGACCAATATCAATCCAATCATACACTTGATGATATCCCCGAGCTGCACCATCGCATACACTGCTATAACCGGAAGTGCTGTATAACGACTTAGTGTAAAGGCAATCACAACACTCACACACCAGATAAATACACTGTCAAACAAAAAGGTGATGATCGTCTTCCCACCCGAGCGCAGTGTGAAATAAGCTGCATGCAGAAATGCATTCTGCGGCATAAAGAACGCTGTGGTCATAATAAAGTATTTCGCAAGCAGCCGCGCCTCGTCATTGATCTTGTATAGCTGGGGAAACAGCGGCGCCATGAGAAACATAACAAGCGCTACTCCTGTACAGCACATCACCGAAAAAGCAATCAGCTTGTTGTCTGTTTCCCTCGCCTCCTTCATCTTTCCTGCCCCGAGAAGCTGTCCCACAATGATAGCAACAGAATCTCCCAATGCGATAAACACAATATTGAACACGTTATTGATCGTATTAGAAACATTTAACCCAGCCACGACATTCAGACCGCGGACAGAATAGCACTGTGTCAGCATCGCCATTCCCGCTGCCCACAAGGTCTCGTTAAACAGAAGCGGACTTCCCTTTTTGATGATTTTGAAGGTCAGCTCCCTTGGCACCTTTAATGTGCGGTAAAGTCCCGCCACGAAAGAATATGCTGCTCTCTCTCCATGACTTTTCCTATGGACTCCGATCACAGTAATCAGCATTTCCACATATCGGGAGAGCACTGTCGCAATTGCTGCACCACTCACCCCAAGGGCAGGCGCACCAAATTTCCCATAAATCAAAATATAATTAAACACTAGATTTACAATAACAGCTGCTATTCCCGCTTTCATGGGCAGCATCGTCTGACCACACTCGCGCAGTGTACTCGAATAGATCTGTACCACTGCAAATGCCGGCAAGCCGACCAGCATGATTTTCAAATACCGCTCCCCATGGAAAAGTGTCTCTGCAATACTTTCTGCTGAACCTTCTCCTTTTAAATAGGCTCCGATCAACGTTGTGCCAAAACCCAAAAAAAGAACAGCTGTCAAAGCTGTGATTACCGTTACCATCCACAGTTTAAACCGCATTGTCTGGCGCACACCTTCGTGGTTTCCCTGCCCGAAATATTGTGCCGTAAAGATACCCGCACCGGACACACCGCCAAAAATACACAAATTATAGACAAAAATCAACTGATTGACAATCGCCACTCCCGACATCTGTTCCGTGCCAACCTGTCCGATCATAATATTGTCGAGCAGACTGACAAAATTCGTGATTCCATTTTGAATCATAATTGGCACAGCAATCATCAGCACCATCTTGTAAAAATCTCTGTTTCCGATGAATTTCGAACGCAGCTTCATAACTATCCCCCTTCCACTGCTTTTTCTGATGTCTGAAAAGCAGTATAGATTACATCATATCATTGTTTTGTCCGAAATACAAGCTTGTCGTTCCGCATACAGTATTATATAATATTCTTAACAAAATTTATATAAACCGAAGGAGGAAACCAACAATGAGCAATGTAATCGAAACGATCAGGAAACGCAGTTCCACAAGGGGATACACTGCCGAACCACTGACAGAGGAAGAGCTAAACACCTTGCTGCACGCCGGACTTCAGGCGCCTACAGCGGCAAACAAACAGGAAATCCACTTTACAGTGTTAAAGGGCGACAATCCCATCTTAAAAGAACTCGAAGACGAGAAGAATCGCCTTCGCGGTCTGACGACGCAGACACACAATTTCTACTATGAAGCACCTACTGTCATTGTGCTGAGCGCAGACAGCACCTACAAGTGGAGTCCGCTCGATGCCGGTATCGCCGTGGAAAATATGGCTCTTGCGGCGGAGGAACTCGGTCTGGGAAATCTGATTATCGGCTGCATTTATGATGCCCTGCGCGGGGAAAAGAAGGACTACTTCTCAAAAGCCCTCCAATTCCCTGAGCAGTACGAGTATGAGATCGCCATCGCATTCGGACATAAGGCAGCCACAAAAGACCCCCACACTTATGATATGCAGGCACAGGTAACATATCTATAATAGGAATACAGGCAGGCAAATAACCTGCCTGTATTTTACCTTATTTCTTTATCTGCTGATAGCATCGGAATAAACACAGCCACTGAATGTACAGCGTGACTCCGTTTTCATGTGCATGCGGTAATCCTGCCTGTTTCAGCGCCACCGACACCTGTCTCTTGGTAAGCAGCCCTCTACCGCCACAGATGCCATATTTTAGCGAATGCTCTATAAACTTCTGAAATTCACGATATTCGCTCCTGCTCAAATCCGGCACCTCCTTTCTGGAAAAATATATCAGAACAGAATCAACTGACGGCATAGGGTGAAAATCTTCCCTGCGGAAATGATACCGGATTTCCATATCCCAGTTTACTTTAAGCAGCAGGGATTTCTCCGTCTCCTTCGGCATTCCCATAAACCGCTTTGCCGCTCCTTTTTCCATGACCATCCAGATCTCCCTAGGCGGATTGGACACGCATGTCAGTTTCTCTACTATCTGTGTGGTAATGAAATAAGGTATATTCGAGAAAACTTTATAATCTCCCTTTTCCGGCAGATTGTATTTCAAGAAATCCCCGTAGATCAGTTTCAGATTCGAACACTTTGCCAGCCTCTCCCTGGCACTCTCATACAATTTCCGATCGATCTCAACAGAATAAACCCTATCTGCTTTTTCACACAGCACTTCGGTCAAATGTCCCTTTCCTGTCCCGATCTCAAGAACGATATCGCCTGGACTGATTTTTGCCAGACGAATGATTCTGTGAATCAACTTCCTGTTTGTTATAAAATTCTGTGAATCCGATAAATGTTTTGTATTGTCATATTTCCTGCTTTTTTGCATAGCGCGCCTCCTTCTTATTCTGTACTCTGTGTCCCGAAGAAAAGGCAATAAAAAAGCAGGTAATATCCTAAAATGGTATTTTCCTGCTAAGAATCTATTCAAAAACTATACAATAAAACAAACAGCACAAATAGGGCTCCTGCCATATTTGTCCGGTCGGCGTATGATAATTTTTATTCGCACGCAAAAAAATCCCATTTCCTGAGACTATTCATCTGCTCCCTTATCGCCCCTGCATACGGGTACGTGCACAACGAATAAAAATTCCCACGCGTAAGCCACCTTTCTTATTATATATCAAAACTATATTTAGCTTATCATAAGTTCCTTCCGGATGTCAAGCAATAGATGCTTTCGTCCAGGTTGAAATCCTGTTTCAAATAAGTTGTATACGGGGAAATTGACAACTTCTCTTCCGCATACAAAGAAATTCCCAATATATGGAGCTTGTTAGGAGGACTGGGTTCCAAAATTAAATTTTGTGCATAATCATGTAGGCTTACGAAAGGATTTGTGATATAATTTTAGTAGTTTAATTTGGATTTTTTTGAACAGTTCTTAACCACGAGGAGGATATATTATGAAATATGAGGAATTAAAGAATGACTTTAAAGAACAAATTATATATACATTAAATGATTTTTCAGCCACGCAGCAAAATAAAAATGTATATGCGATTGTATTTGACTGCGATTTGGATAATGGTCAGATCGTTCTAAGATATAGTAACCTTGAGAATTTCGAAAAATTAAAACAATCATGGGAAGAATATGGTTATATGTATAAACCTTACGGTCAAAATGGATTATTCGGACTTAAATATAACAGCGTTGGAGATTTTCCAATGTTAAAGTATGAGTACAAAGGTATGACAAAACACTTTTTAGATAGTTATTACTATTATAGAACCGGCGATTACTATGGAGAGGAAGAACCAGTCAATGTTATGGAAATCAGCGGGCAGCCTTTGGAAGAAGATGGGCTTAGAACTGAAATTAAAAATATCTTTATAAGAATGATAATTGATACAATTCATGAAATAAAGGATATACCGGAGATTATAAACTATGATGAGGACTATCTTGTTTTTATGTGTGATCACGATATTTCAAATGATGATTTTGAGAAATGGGTCAGGAAAACAAATGATGGTAAGCTTGTAGACAAATTAGCACAAATCATGGATTAATATCATAAATAATTCGTATTCTTATAGCTTCCGGTTTAAGAAAAAGAGGAAAACGATATGAAGCAGGCAAAAGCAGTTACCATCATTGGCGGCGCTGACGGACCGACAAGTGTTTTTATCGCCGGTAACACCAAAAAGAAGTCATTCAAAAACCGCGTCAGGCAGCTCCTATATCAACACAGACGCAAACGGGTAGAAAAAAGAATTTATGCAAACCCGCACACGGCACAAGAAGTTGCCGCTTACGCAATTGAGAAATACCATGCCGTCGAAATCCCCAAAATACAGGAAAACTACATCGAACAATATGCGAGTGCAAAAGCATCGTTGATTCACATGCACAAGCCAGAATTATTGGGCGGTTTGGACGAGATTGCACATCCGGATGTGTTTGATGAGAAATCCGCAAAGGAACTATACCGCCAGCTCCAGCTCCGCAGTGATACGGCCGCCAAAGTCCCTGACTCTGAAATGCCCATGGACTTCCACATCTATGAAATCACAATCGAAGATGGGCATCTCGAAATGGCAGTTGATTATGTGTGGGATACTATTTTAGGAATGTCCTTTTCTGGTGATCAGAAAGCAATGAAAAAACTGAACATGATATCCCATGATTTACATCTCTATTATGGGGTATCCAAGGAGGATATCAAAAACAAGACCAAACGGTACTCTTCTCTAGTGACAATGTTAAGCAGCCGCTAAGAAACGATTTAAAAATCGCCATGCCACAACCTTGTCAGGTTAGCGCACAGCGATTTTTTTCGTCAAAACTTATAAAATCATCCTACTCAACTTCGGCGTCTTCTTCGTCCTCATCAGGCACAGTACTCTTTTCATTACTCCAATTCAACCGTCCATATCTCTTGCAGAGCTCATGGATTTCGTCAGTTAGCTTGTCTGTCAGCTCTCCTCCCTTTAATCTCCACTTCCAGTTATCTCCCACTGTAGACGGTGTGTTGATACGACAGGTGTTATCATATCCCAGATAATCCTGCATCGGAATCACACATAACTTTGCACGACTGCGCATTGCCATACTAATCAGGGATTTATACAGCTGTTTTTTCGGTGAATAATGATCGCACAGATAGTCCCTCACCGACTCCAGGTCTTCCTTCGGAATACTGTCAATCCAGCCCACGATCGTCTCATTGTCATGCGTCCCCGTATAAACAACGCAGTTCTCTATGTAGTTATGCGGCAGATAATCATTTGCGCTCCCCGAGTCGCGGGTATCAAATGCGAATTCCAATACCTTCATTCCCGGGAAACCACTCTCCTGTACCAACCTGCGCACCGAATCCGTCACAAAGCCCAGATCCTCCGCGATGACTTCCTTCCAGCCAAGGGCACGCTCCATATGGCGGAACAGATCGATCCCCGGTCCTTTTTCCCAGTGACCGTTCACTGCTGTCTCCTCCCCGTAAGGAATGGAATAATATTCATCAAATCCCCGGAAATGGTCAATCCGCAATACGTCACACAGACGAAAACTGTATTCCAGCCTTGAAATCCACCACTGATACCCTGTCTGTCTGTGGTAATCCCAGCGGTACAGCGGATTTCCCCACAACTGCCCATCCGCAGAAAAGCCATCTGGCGGACAGCCTGCCACTGCCACAGGCATATTTTCCCCGTCAAGCTGGAACAGTTCGGGATGCGCCCAGACATCCGCACTGTCCATTGACACATAGATGGGGATATCACCAATCAGCCGAATCCCGTTTTCATTGGCGTAGTGCTTTAACTCTCTCCACTGCTTTTGGAACATATACTGCAAATACTGCTGGAACTCAATATCAAAATACAGTTCTCTTCTGTAATAGTCCAGGGCATTTCCCCATCGAAAGCGAATATCCTCCGCCCACTCCGTCCATGGAACACCGCCAAACCGATCCTTCACCGCCATAAACAATGCATAGTCCGACAGCCACCACCGATTCTCCTCCACAAATCTGAGATACTCTGGATTATGGCTGACATCACTTCGCTCATATGCCTTGCGCAGCAATGGGTAACGGCTCTCATACATCTTTCCGTAGTCAATGGTTCCCGGCTTTTCCCCAAAATCTGCCTCGTCACACTCTTCCTCTGTCAGCACACCCTCCTCAATCAGCGCTTCCAAGCTGATAAAATAAGGATTGCCTGCATACGTGGAAAAAGACTGATACGGTGAATCCCCATAACTGGTAGGTCCCAACGGCAATATCTGCCAATAGCTCTGTCCTGCCTCTTTGAGCCAGTCCACGAATTCATATGCACTCTTGGAAAAACACCCAATTCCATATTTCGATGGCAGACTGGTAAGCGGCAGCAAAATTCCTGCTCCTCTGTCCATTACTATCATTCTCCTTTACATAACAGAATGTATTTCAATCATACAATCATATTGTAACAATTCTGTTACAAAAATGCAAATAGAGAATCTTATTTATCATTCAGAAATACATTTCGCTCTCTTTTCAGTGATGTCCGTGCGAACTGGAATGTTCCTCTGCATGCTGCGATGAATGGCTTTCTGTTGTATCGGAACCATTATGCCCCTGACAGCTCCTGATCCTGTTTTGAATCTCCCCCATTGTCATATTGTGGCAGTCCTCCACAGTGATATTGGCGTCATACTGCGACAATTCCAGAAAAGCCCTGTATTTCCCAAAGGACATCTCATGCTGGTGCGCCTCATCCATGCAGGCTGTATCACTGCTGTATGTCAATGCACCTAATGCCTGAAAACTGTCATTTGCGTTGATCTGTTCCAGCATTGCGTCTGAATGCTCGGAAACCACCGTCACTACCAGCTGAGAGTCCTGGTTCAGATAACGGCTGTAATAGGCGTCCTGCAGCAAACGTTCAATCGCCTGCTGATAAGAAATATTTTTCAGTGAAACATGCTCTAAGATATCCTGTCCGTCCTCGTTGTAACCTATTGCAGACACAACTCTGTCAAAACGATTGACTGCAAGCTCTATAGAAGGATTCACATCAATGCTGATATATGAAACCGGTCTGCTATACACAGCATAGCCGCCCGTCCCGGCAAGCAAAAAGACGCAGATGACAGCCATGACGTACCGCAGCGCTGTGTATGGTTTCCGCTGAAAAATGCTGCTCTGCTTTGTTTGCTGCATCTCCAGATACCGCAGGGTATTTTGTTTCATCTCCTCTGTCGCTCGTATGTTCTCCATACTCTTCTGAATCCTGTTCTGCACACGACTCATGACCATTCACCTCCCAACTTTTCCCGCAGGATATCTTTTGCCCTAGAAAGCCATGTATAGACTGTATTTTCCTTTTTTCCAAGAATCTTTGCGATCTCCACTGCCGTGTACTCCTCATAATAAAAGAGATAGATTACATCCCGGTATTTTTCAGGAAGCTTCATGACAGCCTCCAATACCTCATTCGACGAATCATCCAACACCGCACGCTCCTCCGACAGCGCATCGAGGGAAACCCATTTCCTGCGTGACAGGGCACGCATCCAGTCGGTGCAGGCGTTGATCGTCACACGTGCAAACCATGCTTTCTCATGTTCGCTGCTCTCAAAAGAACCTTCATATAGTAAATATTTCATATATACATTCTGAAATACATCCTCTGTGTCGTGCCTGTCCTTCAGATGTACGAAACAGATCCTCCGTACCATATCTGCATAAGCATCCATAACACGGTTCACATCTTCTGTGCTCTTCAAAAGTTTCCCCCCTCATCTGCGTGCTGCCGCCAATCTGTCTCTCATTCAAAAAGGGCTGTCGGAAAACAGAAGCCTCCTCCGACAGCCCTTAGGAACTGCTTTGCATAAACGGTTAGTGATGATGACCTCCGTGGTGTCCTGTCCCGCTGTAGCAATAAGTCTCTGTGTGATGTACTGTCCCGTCGCAGTCTGCACCAAGTGAACACACACCATCCACATCACAGCTGCCGTCCGCATAGCAGACAGGCGCAGGGTTCTGCACCACTACCCTGTGACTCCCTCCGTGATGTGCAAACGCCACATTCGACGAGCTTCCTGCCACGATTGCTGTCAAAGCCATTACTGCTGCTGCTTTTGTTATACCTTTCCGCATATTGATTTCCTCCATTTTGGGAGTGCATATGCAGAGCTTTTTCTCCAACAACTTTGCACATACACCCGAATTAATTTCCTGTTTCATAAATAATACGCGCGAAAGATGGCAATCCTTTCATTTTTTTCAAATTTTTTTAATCCTTCACCGCCACAAGCGTAAACTCTCCCGGCAGATTAGTGTTTGTCCATGCTGGGTGTTCATCAAAACTTTTTAATATAAATCCACTTCTTATGACAGCGTTAATGATTTCACTGATTGTATATTTCCTGTAGCTGCACTTGGGCATTGCATTTCGGATTGACTCTTCAAAAAAGCGTGCATGCGCCATCTCACCCTCTATAATATCCGTTGAAAAATAACTCATAGAGGACTGTTCCAAAGACAGTATATCTGATATTTTTGTAAACGGGTGAAAATCACTGCATATCATCTTTCCATTCGCTTTTAACAAGGAATACATGATATCCATAAACACATCAATGTCATGAAAATAGTGCAGTACGCCGCCTTCCATAAATACCACATCAAAAAAGCCTTTATACCGGTTCATATCAATTTCGAGCACATCACACACTTCAAAAGTAATGTCAACACCGGCGGCTTGGGCGGTTTCAAGTGCATATCTCCTATTGTCCCGTGAAATATCAAAGATTACTACCTCCGCTCCCAGAATCGCCAGCGGAACTGCCTTTTTCCCACAAGAACCACATATATTCGCTACCCTGATTCCCTCAAAGGCATCAAAATAGTCCGCATACCGCTTTAACATTCCCACCGGATTTTCCCTGTCCTTTTTCGCCCTTTCCATTGGACTCCCGGATTGTTTCACCCAAAAGTCATAAGCATTGTATTCCCATGCTTTTTTATTCTGAACACTGTAATCAATCACCTTTCTACCTCCCTCACTTTAATCATCTTTCGCGGCTTAAGTATTGCTAATGCGCTGTATTAACGCCTCCACACCTGCTTTTCCCCTCAATGCTTCGTACCAGCGGCATGGAATATTGCCAAATCCGTAGAGAATCCCCGCAAGGCCACCCGTGACACACGCTGTCGTGTCTGTGTCATCACCCAGCATAACTGCCTGTTTCACAGCATCTTCATAATTCGCGGCACGCCCCAGAATCATAAACGCACTGCGCAGGCAATCCGCCACATAGCCGGAGCCGTTTCCAGTCCACGCTTCATCCGGGCGTATGCTCCATTCCAGTTCCTGCTCATACGTGGGCATTTCCTGATAAATTTCTCTCAAAACCACAACTGCCTTTTCCAGTGCAGATATAAAATCTGTCCCTGCGAGCAGAAAGCGTGCAACAAGACAATACAGCGCACAACATACCTGATTGCATGCATTCCCATGCGTGATCAGGCATTGCTCATGCGCATCCAATACCAGTTCCCGGTCTGTTCCCTTGTGCCAAAGGGCAAGTGGCAGCACTCTCATCAAAGCACCATTACCTTTGCCATTCGGGCGCAGCATGCCGCATTTCTCTAGTTTTTCTCCTGTCCTGTAAGCATTCAATGCCTCCCCTGTCTGTATGCCAATGTCAAACACGACACCGTCTACTGCCCATGTACCGTTCTGATACCATGCTAAAAGCTTATCCGAGAAATCCTTTAGCTCAAACGCACCACAAGTCACAAGGCTGTCCAACAGGCAAAGCGCCTGTGCACCATCGTCCGACCATGTTCCCGGCTCCACACCAGAATGCGCCCTGCGAAAACCTAACGGTGGTTTCATCTCGATATTATCATATGGTGGAATCTCCTCTGCCGAATGAAATTCATATGGAACCCCAAGCGCATCGCCGATCAGCAGCCCATATAATCCGCCTTTCCATTTGTCATCGTTGCACATCGCTTCTTCTCCTTAATTATGCTTCATTGAGTAATAGTATAATAGTATCAGCATAATTATTCAATAGAGAATAATTATGCAGCAACCGAAAAGGAAACGTAATAATCTCTTTTATCGGAAAAAACAAATAATTTTTCCCTTTCTGTTGACAAATAAAATACTGGACAGCGCCC
>CAMWLV010000058.1 GCA_947175175.1 uncultured Lachnospiraceae bacterium | reverse complement strand
CATCCATCAAATTAGGCTGTCCGCTTAACTTAATGACATTGGGGTGTGAACAGTAGCGAAAGTCAGTACGCAATGATAATATTTAAAAATTTTTCTTGACTTTTTTGAAAATGCGTTGTTATAATGATCAAGCTTTCAAAATTTAACATACTTGAACGACACATGTAGTGCTCTGCACGTAAATCTGATTACGGAACATAGTAAAGAGCAATAGGCCCCTGCGCTTCCTAATACATGTGTTTTTTAATGACACATGTATAGAACTACATGTGTCGTTTTTGTTTTCAAGAAGGAGGAAATTATGGAATCAAGTAACTATTTAGGAACAGAACGGATCGGGAAACTTCTTATGAAATTTTGTATCCCCTGTATTGCAAGTCTTATCATATCGTGCCTTTACAATATTGTCGATCAGATCTTTGTCGGCAATGGTATCGGGTATCTGGGAAATGCAGCAACGGGCGTTATCTTCCCAATCACCGTGATCGGCTGGGGAATGTCACTCTTTTTTGGTGACGGTGCCGCAGCATTTCTGAGTGTTGCCCTCGGAAAAAATGACACGGAAACCATTCACCGCGGTGTTGGAAACAGCATTTTATTCTCATTCCTTTCCGGTGTAGTGATCATCCTGATCAGCTACTTATGGGGAGACGGGCTACTTCGCCTGATCGGCACCACAGACGCAACCATCTCACTCGCGCACGATTATGGATACATCATCTATATCATGATGCCGATGGCAATGACGCAAAATACACTGGCTTCGATCATCCGTGCCGACGGAAGTCCGCAGTATGCAATGGGTGCAATGATCGTCGGTGCACTGCTTAATATTGTGGGCGATCCTATCGCTATTTTTGTTCTTGATCTAGGAATCAAGGGAGCTGCTTATGCGACAATTCTCGGACAGTTTGTCAGCTTTCTCATCTGTGCATTTTATCTGACAAAAAGTAAGACCTTCCGACTGAAGGCACAAAGTTTCCAGATTGATTTGAATCTGCTCAGACAAATTATGGCACTTGGTACCTCAAGTCTACTGACACAGTTGTCCATTGTGGTGATCACAGTTGTCAACAATATTCTGCTTGTAAAATACGGCGCTATCTCAGCCTATGGTGCAGATATTCCTCTGGCAGCATTTGTTGTCATTATGAAGCTGTTTCAGATCGTCTTAAATATTGCAATTGGAATTGCCGCAGGAGCACAGCCGATTGTGGGCTACAATTATGGCGCTGGAAATTACAGCCGCGTCCGCGAACTCTTAAAATCCATGATTAAATGGACTGCTATCGTAGGTATTGTATGTATGTTCTTATTTGAGGTATTTCCAGCAGCATTTATCAAACTTTTTGGCTCAGATGGCGATCTGTATATGGAGTTTGCCGTGCGCTGCCTCAGAATTTATTTATTACTGATCCTGTTTACCTGCATGCAGAAAGTATGTGCTATTTTCTTACAGTCAATTGGTCACGCACAGGCAGCAGCGCCGCTTGCCATTATCCGTGATCTGTTATTGATTGTATTCTCCATTGTTGTGCCTGTTTTCGCCGGCGTAACAGGAATTTTCTGGGCAGCACCACTCGCCGATATCATTGCGATGCTGATCACTTCATTCGTAATGCTCCGTCTTTGGAAAGAACTCCAAGTTGAAGACACAGTTATCACGCCCGACGAATGTGGCGCGATCAAACCTTCCGTTCCCGGTGTAATCGTAACAATCTCCCGCGAACATGGTTCCGCAGGCAAGAAAGTCGGTCAGATTCTTGCAGAGCTGATGTCGATTCCCTGCTATTATAAGGAAATGACCGCGTTGGCGGCACAGGAAAGCGGACTGGCAGCAGAATTTATTTCTGATATCAACAAAAATGCCCCTGACCGCTTAAAGGAACTATATCTCAGCACAACAATCGTTCAGCAGGCAGTTGCCGCACAAGACAGAATCATCAAGAAGATCGCGAACAATGGAACCTGTGTTATTATAGGGCGCGCAGCCGATTACGTGCTCCGTGACTATGCTCAGGTAATCCGCGTCTTTATCCATGCACCAAAAGATTACCGCATAAAAAAAGTGATGGAAATGTATGGTGACACCGTTGCGGAAGCTGAAAAAAACATAGAACATTCCGATGCGGCGCGGTCAGCTTACTACAAATCCATAACTGGTATGCATTGGGGACATTCAGATAACTATGAATTGTGCATTGACAGCTCGATCGGTGAACAGGCATGTGCCGAAGTAATCCGTCAATATTTGAAACAAAAAGGCTTCTAAAAATGTAATAGTTCAGACACCCATCAAAAAACATGACGAAATTTTAAACAGTTCATTCGAATTCTTCAAGGCTGAATTGTGGATAAAGTATCCGATTTTCAATAATGAAATTGAATTGTGGAAAAACTTCCTGGTGCTGTCCTTTTATGTTGTCGGTTTAAGGCACTGCATTAAGTATTTTCTGGTTTGTCATCCCCATTTTTTCCTGACCATAAAGTTTTTTCCACGGTCAAAATGACGAACTCTTTCCGAATTGAAATTCGCTTATTATGCGGGAAGCTGGAAAGCGAAAACACGCTCCTGCGCAATGGCAGGCAAATTGTATTCAAGGGAAATTCCTGACAGCCCCTAAAGAATAATTTATTGGCAATGAAACATACTACTATTAAAGCATGTTTGAAAAATCATTCCCGCCATATTATGGCATGACATCTGTACGTCCACTTTGCGTGACATTTGCTCCAAATTCAGCCATCGTAATGTATTGTTTTTTATACCTTTGTTTTGTACGGCTCCTTCATTTGGCACAGATTTCCCACAAATTGTGGCGCACATCTGACAGAAAGAATTTTTTAAACACGCTCGATCAAACAAAAAAGGAGTGTGTATTATGGCTGTTAGTTTTTCAGAAAGTAAGACAAAAGAGAATCTGATGAGAGCATTTGCAGGAGAGAGTCAGGCAAGAAACCGCTATACCATCGCGGCGGAAAAGGCAAGACATGCAAAAATGTATACGATTGCCAATATTTTCGAATATACGGCGGATCAGGAACGGGCACATGCAGAGCGATATTATGAGCTGCTGAAAGATCTGTCCGGAGAAACCATTTTTATAGACGGGGGATATCCGGTGGACCAACAGGACAGTCTGGTGGATCTTTTGCGCGCTGCGGAGCATAATGAGAAGGAAGAATATGAAGATGTGTATCAGGCGTTTGGCGACAAGGCAAAGGAAGAAGGTTTCTTGGAAGCGGCGTCTGCATTTTATCAGATCGCGAAGGTTGAGCATGTACACCAGCTTCGTTTTGCGAAAGTAGCGGAAATGCTGGAGAAGGGCGCTTTTTTTGCCCGTGAAAGCGGAGGCAAATGGATCTGCACCAACTGCGGTTATATCCATGAAGGAACACAGGCACCACCGACATGTCCGACATGCCATCACGACCAGGGATATTTCCTGCCATATGAATTGGCGCCTTATCTAATCAAGTAGGGGATCTCTTTTCTCCCCTACTCGCCAGAAATCTACCCTATGAGACAAGTCTTGCCTCCTCAAGATTCTGCTCCTTCAAGGACTTGTGCACCTTAAACTCATTATATAAGCACCTTCTTTTTCCTATCAGCAAGCTCCACGGTCAGCCCCAACACAAAACCATTATAAACCGCTCTGGTGCATCATATATCTGCTTTTAAACTCCCCGACACGTTTGAGCCTTACTACCTTCAAGTACCCCGTCGCAATCAGCAGACTCCATACAGCATTAGCATTGCCATTCAACTGATCAAATACAATCTGTTCGTCAATCTCCGTCGTAAAACTCTTCCCCTACAAAAGTTCTTCCATCGTCTGCTTTATATCAGGATTCCCTCTCTGTACCAGTGAATTTACAAGTCCGCTGAAGCTTGTATCTGCCCAGTAGATGTCATATTCACAATCATTCTCGATCAAGAAAAAAATACTTAGACATAACAAAAGAGTCCATGGTATTCGAAACCAACGCTGACAATTGAGGATCAATCGCAACAGCTTTTTATATTTTAAACAGGTTGTTATAAACTACTCACGATTGACATATTCTTCTTTTCATGTTAAAATATGTAGCAGGCTACAGTTATGGGGTGATCTATTTGCGTCAGGCAGTTGGATTTTTGATGAAGCAGATTGCGGACAAAGACAAGAAATCAATCGACGCCGCTTTGCAATCAAAAAACATTACATTATCACAGTACAGGGTTTTAAAGTTCATATCTGATACCGGAACCAGTGTAACGCAGAAATCTATTGAGAATTATCTGAAGGTTTCCCATCCGACAGTTGTTGGCATTGTTTCCCGCATGGAGAAGAATGGCTACCTGCGCTGCTATCCCGATGAAAATGACAAGCGCAATAAAATTGTAGAAATGACAGAACAGGCAGCCAGGCTGTCACATGAAATGCAGCGTGAAGTAGCGTGTCAGGAAACCAAACTCCTACGGGGGCTGACAAAAGAGGAAATTGAAAACCTGTACCGCATGCTGCAAATCATGTACGATAATGTAGATTAACTGGTTATGTTTTATGAAAATGCTTAAATCAATGAAGGATACTGACAGGAAAGGAAGGGAATATATGGCAGGAAATAAGAATGATTTCACGCAGGGAAGTATAGTCTCCAAACTGTTGAGATTTATGATTCCGATTTTAGGGGCTTTGGTTCTGCAGGCAATGTACGGAGCGGTAGATATTCTTATAGTAGGGCGTTTCGGAACGACCGCCGGAATTTCAGGCGTATCCACAGGAAGCAGCATCGTGAATCTGATTACCTTTACGATCACGGGACTTACCATGGGCGTCACGGTTGTTATGGGACAGTACCTGGGAGAGAAAAAACCGGAAAAAGTAGGGTTGGTTGTAGGCGGTGCGATCTGGCTGTTTTTGGTGCTGGCATTCATCATTGCGGCAGGTATGCTGATATTGGCAAGACCGCTTGCGGTTTTGATGCAGGCTCCGGAGGAAGCGCTGGAACTGACGGTATTATATGTCCGCATTTGTGGCGGCGGAATTTTCTTTATCATTGCATATAACGTAATCAGCAGTATTTCCCGGGGTATCGGGGATTCGAATATGCCCCTGATCTTTGTGGGTATCGCGTGTATTGTAAATATTATAGGAGACTTGCTGTTTATTGCAGTATTTCACTGGAATGTAGCGGGCGCTGCCCTTGCAACCGTGATGGCACAGGCTGTCAGCGTTATATTATCTATTTTTATCATCAGAAAGCGGAACCCTCCGTTTGCCATGAAAAAAGAATATATCCGCTTCAATCCCGAAATCAAGAGATTCATACGGGTAGGAACTCCGATTGCATTCCAGGAGATTTTGACACAGCTCTCTTTCCTGGCATTGTGTGCGTTTATCAACAGACTTGGACTGGACGCTTCTTCAGGCTATGGCGTGGCAAATAAAATCGTAAACTTTATCATGCTGGTGCCTGGTGCACTTATGCAGTCGATGGCTTCTTTTGTCGCCCAGAATGTGGGGGCAGGGCAGGAGAACCGTGCACGAAAAGCAATGGTCACAGGCATGTTCATCGGAGGCAGCATTGGTATATTTATCGCTCTTTTTTCATTTTTCCGTGGAGATCTGCTCGCTGCAGTTTTCTCAAACGATGCGTCAGTCATCACACGCGCGGCAGAATATCTAAAAGGTTTTGCACCAGAGGCAATTGCAACCGCATTCCTTTTCAGTTTTATCGGTTACTATAATGGGCATTCCAAGACATTGTTTGTTATGCTGCAAGGACTTGCGCAAACCTTTATTGTGCGTCTTCCCATGTCATATTTCATGAGCATACAGCCAGATGCAAGCCTTACCATGATCGGTCTGGCAGCACCTTGTGCAACGATATTCGGCATCGTGATCAATCTTTTATATTTTGTAAAAATAAAGAAAGAACTAAGCGGAAACATATCAGACTTTACAGTTTAACAGAAATATTAATGGCATATTTGGAATCTAATTCCAGATATGCCATAATCATTTACTCCACTGCCACACTGCTGCTCACGCCGTCTTTGCCACGGCTTTTGGTGACGATAATCTTCCGCTCTATCTGCTCCTTAAGTTCGGCGACATGCGAAATCACACCGACTAGGCGGTTGCCTTCGGTCAGCTGCACCAGCGCCTTCATTGCCTGCCCAAGTGCTTCCTCATCCAGCGAGCCAAAGCCCTCGTCCACAAACATAGAATCCATCTGGATTCCTCCGGCGTAGGACTGAATCTCGTCCGACAGACCAAGGGCAAGGGAAAGTGACGCCTCAAAGGTCTCGCCGCCGGACAGTGTCTTTACGCTGCGTTCAGTGGCATTGTAGTGGTCAATCACGCACAGTTCCAAGCCGGCTTTTTCCCTGCGGTTTTCGCCGTCCTCCTCGCGCTTGAGTTCATACTGCCCGCTGCTCATCGTCATCAGCCTCAGGTTTGCCCGGCGCAGAATACGGTCAAAGTATGTCATCTGGATATATGTCTCAAGCTCCACTTTCTGCTTGCCGCTCAATGTTCCGTTTGCGGTGTCGGACAACGCCTTCATCCAGATATATTTCTTTTCGACTGCCAGAATATTCTCCTGCTTTGCCGTTACTTTCTCATAAATCTCACGATTTGTGGAAACCGCGTTCTTCTTCCGATCACGCTGTTCGTTTCGCTCCTTTTTGTCCTGCTGCCACTTTTCCCGCCGCGCAAGCACATCTGCCTCCTGCATGTCTGCCGCATCGCCTGCTGCGTCAAGCTGCTTTTTCAAGGTTTCGACCGCCGCCGTCAGGTGCCCTTTGCGGTTCTTGCATTCTTCATACTGCTCTTTTGCTGTTTGAAAGGCTTTTTCCAGCGCCTGCATACGCTCAATCAATGCTTGGATCTGCTGCTCAACTACTTCCTTAGACTCTGTTCCCAGCTGTTCCTGCAGGCTGTTGATTTCATTTGTCTTTGCAGTGCCCTCGGTATTCTGCTTTGTCAGGAGAACCTCCGCATTCTGAATATCTTGAACAAGTGCTTTGATGCTTTCCTCCGTCTTTGGAATCTTCTGTTCCAGCCGCTGTTTTGTAAGGAGCTTCTCACTGTTTTGTTCGAGCTCTCCCAACAGCGCATTCAGTTGATTTTCCAGCTGCTGCGCCATACGGCAGGCGATATCACGCAGAACCTCCACTGGAATCTCTGTGGATTGTGAATAGGTGTCACTAAGCTGCGGTTCCTGTGCGCAAAGACTTACAAAAAGCTGCTCCGCCTTTTCGCTCCGCAGACTTTTTATTCCCTCCAGTTCTTTCTCCAATTTGGCAATCACTGCGCTGCTTGCGGACAGTGTCTCCTCCGTCTGTTTATGCTCCGCTTCCAGCTGTCTGCGGAATGCGATTGAATGCATCAATGAATTGGCGCATTCAGAAAGCTTTTTTGTATCATCTTTTATGATGGAAAGCATTGATAAAAGCGTTTGCTGTACAACCTGTCCTGTATTTGCGTCCTTTTTATTTCCTGCACTCAGTTCCTTTATGTGAGCGATATGTTCTTCCGCTTCCTTACAAAGTTTCCCAGCTTTCTCCAATTCATTTGAAATCTGTTTCTGCAATGTCTTATCCTGACCAGTACATTCTGCCTGCTGCGCCGCCTGTTCACCAATCTGCGCCTGCAGCCGCTTCTTTTCCTCCTCACAGCGTTCTGCCTCACGGGTTAGCTGCTCCTGGCGCTTTTTGTCCGCCGATGCCTGTTTTAACTGCGCTTCACACGTCTCCAGTCTCTGCTGCAGATATTCTATCATTGCCTTTTCTTCCCTGCCTACAGTATTGGGGAACTGCAAATCCGAGAGCATCTGCTCCCACTGACGGCGCTTCTCGTCCAGCTTGCCCTGCAACGCCGCATAATCCTGGTTTTCCTGCCGCAACAGTGCATTCAGCTTGTTCTGTGCCGCCTCCCCTTCTTTGATCAGCTTGTCTAATTCTTCTTTTCGGCTCTGCTCTTTTTCTGTATTTTTGACTGCTGTCGTAAGTTCCTTTGCTTTTGCTTTAAGCCGCTGCTCTTTTTGGACAAGCTGATCTTCAAGATCACTCTCCGGATTTTTCTGATACTCCTCACCAAAAACACTGTCCGCCAGCTCTAAAACAGCCTTCTTCTGCTCTGCGAGACGTACGTTCAAATGCCCTGCGGTAACGCTGAGACCCTCCGCCTTTTTTTCCGCCTCGGTAAGCAGCTCTTTCTTTTGCTCAACTTCTTCCTTCTCCGGCGCTGCCTTGGGCATTGGTGCAGGGCTTGGGTGATGTGTGGAACCGCAGACAGGGCAGAGTGCCCCTTCTTGTAATGTGCGTGCGAGCATTCCTGCCTGCGCATCAAGAAAGCGCTGCTCGGTATCCCTATAGTCTGCGCCAATCCGTTCTTTTTCAGCTGCCGCCTGCTGATATGCATCCTGCGCCGCACGCAGCTCACCTTCCTGTTTCTTTAGGAGTTTGATTTCACTTGACAGCTTCTTGCAAGCCTGCTTCTGTTCCTCCATGTCTTTCTGTTCCTGCGCAAGCTTAAGCTTGCGGGTATCTGCATCTTTCACATTTTCCCACTCATCGCGCCAAAGCGCTTGCTGATTCTGATGTATTTCTGCCTTTTCCTGGGCTTTCTGATACGCCGCCCCGTGCTCCGCTTCCGCCTGCGTAAGTGTATTCAGACTATCTCTTTGCCTTTCAAATAGTGCGAGCTGCTCTCTTGCCGTATCCGTCTTATGCTGCCACTGGATTTCCGTCTCCCCGGCATTTTTCAGACGCTCCAGCTCTGTCTTGCGCTGTGCATCCGTCTCGCAGAGCGCGTTTTCCTCTCTATGTAGTTTTTCGATGGTATCAGCAATCTGCTGCAGCTGGTTTTGATTCTTCTTCTGCTCTGTCTGTATCTGCAGCAGAAGCTTTTCCTGCTCTGCAAACTTTTCCCGCAGCTCCTCTGTCACGGAAAGCATTGCATCCCTGTCTGACAATTGTGCGATCTGTTCCTGAAGCTGCCCTGTCTTTGCCGCAAGCTCCACTGCATGTTCCTGCTCTTTTTTGATGCTTTGTTCTGTCTCCTGCTGCCTTGTCAGCTCCTGCTCCCAGCCGCTTTTTTGCTGCCGCAGGCTCCTGATTTGCTGCTGTATTTTGTCTTTACTATTTTCCAGATGTACCTTCTCCTCATTTGTAGGAGCCAGCTCCTTCAACGCTTCTGTATCCGCCTTCAACGATGTCTCCAACGCCTGCTGCTGTTCCTCCAATGCCTGCTTGTGCTCTGCTCCCTGCCTTATTGCCTTTTGCATTGCGGCAAGCGTTTCCTGTGCCTGCTGTAATCTGTCAAATAATACAAGATTTTTCTGTTGTTCCTTGATGACAAGCGCAATCTGCCCGCATTCCGCCGCATTCTGCTCCGCCTCGCGGTAGTGCTCCCCAACCTGCTGCATTTCGGGTTCCAGCTGCGCAAGCAATTCCTGGTTTTTGGAAAGTTCCTCCTGCTGCTGACGGATTTTATGGATATTCCCAATCAGCTGGTTTTCCTTTTCAATCTGCTTATCCAGCGCTTCAATCTGCCCGTCCAGCTCATTTAATACAGCTTCGTCCTCAAGGCAGAGCTGCTCCAACACCGCTAACCCCTCGCCAACCCTTCCGTCGAATTTTTCTTTGTGGAGTTGACGCATTTTCACCGCTGCAGGTGTGTCCTGTGTACACACAATACTGTCCATATATTGGCTGATGCTCCGTTTCAGTTCATTGTATTCCACCCACTGCACCTTGACCGCGTCCTTGAGTTTTCCCTGCAGTGTCTGATACAGCCCTGTCTTGAAAATCTGCCGGAAAATGTTTCCCCGCTCCTCTGTGCCTGCCAGCAGAAGCTTCTGAAAATCTCCCTGCGCAATCATCGCAATCTGCGTAAACTGCCTTCGGTCCAGACCGATTAAATCCGTTACCGCCTTTGTCACTTCTTTCGACTTCGTGATGGGTGTCCTGTCGTCGGGATAAACCAGTTCTGCTTCCGCTTTCTGTGTCGTGTAACCCGTCCCTCTTCCCTTGGGGCGCTGATACTCAGGATTGCGTTTCACCTGATAACACTTTCCCCGATGTTCAAATGTAAAGAGGACAAATGTCGGTACTTCGTCTTTTGCATATTTGCTGCGAAACATATCTGCCTTGCGCACATCACCGCTCGCCTCCCCGTACAAAGCAAACACAATTGCGTCAAAAATCGTCGTTTTCCCCGCGCCGGTATCTCCGGTAATCAGGTACAGCCCCTGTCCGCCCAGACGCCCAAAGTCAATATCCGTATTTCCCGCATATGGTCCGAAAGCACTTAAAATCAGCTTTACTGGTTTCATTTACGTTTTACCCCTTTCGTCTATCAGTTCCTTATTTACACTCCTCAATCAGCTGTGCAGCAAACGCTGTCTGCTCGTCTGTCATCGGCTGGTTGTTCTGCATCTCATAAAACTCCGCAAACAATTCCAGCTCTGTCTTCTGCTCAATCTCCTCGGCGCGCTCTATAAAACGGCTCTGTTTTGTCCGGCTGTTATCATACTCCAGCCGCATTAGGTTCGGATAAATAATGCGCAGCTTCTGCAGACCGTCTGGAATATCCTCCTCGTCGGTCAGCGTAATCTGCACATAGTCCTCTGTATCTGTATTTTGGTAAAAGGAAAGCGCCGTCACTTCCAAATATGTTCCGCGGATTTTGCGCAGGTCATGAAGCGGAACCAGCGGCACTGTGGAGATCTCAACCTTTCCCTTCTCCCTAAGCTCCACTACTGTGACCGACTTCTCCTGCTCTGCCTCCGAAAAAGAATATTTTAACGGCGTTCCGCAATAACGCACGGTCTCCCTCTTCAAGGACTGCGGGCTATGAATATGCCCCAATGCCACATAGTCAAACGCATCAAACACGTCCGCATCGACATTGTCCAGACCGCCGACAGATACCTCTTCCGAGTCACAGCGCCCCGCACCTGTGACGAACTGGTGAGCGATTAAAATATTGCGTTTGCCACAGTCCACACCCATGCGTTCCACGGCAAGCTTTACCGCATCCTGATAGCTCTCCGGCAATGCTTTTCCCTCCATGTCCGACGCCCCCTCTAAAGCATGACGCACCACTGCCGGCTTGATAAACGGCAATAAATAAAGGCACAGCTCTCCATAGGAATCCTGCATCGTATACATAGCAGTATCCCCATGATAGACAGGCGATACAAACACTCCCCTGCCGCTCATAAGCTGTGCGCCAAACGCAATCCTCTCGGCGGAATCATGATTGCCGCTGACTGCATAAATCTGTTTCCCACGGTCTGCAAGCTCTGTCAGGAACCAGTCAAACACCTGCACTGCCTCTGCGGACGGCACTGGCTTATCATAGATATCCCCCGCGATCATAACGCCGTCCGCCTGCTGTTCATCAGCTATTGTAAGGATTTGCCGCAAAATGTATTTTTGATCTTCGATCATGGAAAACTCATTCACCCGTTTTCCGATGTGAAGATCCGATATGTGAAGTAATTTCATGGTATGTATTTCCCTTCATCGTTATTGTATGAGATTCAAATCATTAAGTTTGCGCAGACCATATTTTTCCAGTTAAACCACAGCCTCCACAATCGTCCTGTTTCCGACCCGGATTTCTTTCACCCCAACCTCTTTCTTCTGATTAAAGTTGAAGCTGAGCATGTACCCTTTATCCTTATGATAATATTCCAAATAGTCGGCAAGCTGTTTCTCGCCTCTTTCGTTGTACTCGCTGCCATGCCAGATTTTCAGCTCCACGATAAACTGTTCGCCGAGGTAATCCACGATCACATCCGTGCGCCTTGCATCCCTTGTCTGTGCCTCAAGGTAATAATTCCCTGTACCGTTAATGATCGGCTTTAAATAAAGCAGGAAAAATTTGCGTCCATACATTTCAATAAATCTTTCTTCTTTCTCTCTCCAGATTTCCGTAAAATATTCCACAAATTTTTTCAGCACCAAGTCCATATCAAGTCTGTTATCCTTGATAAACCCGATCCTGTCACTGTCCCCCTTTGAGTAAACCTCACTTTTGACTGCCTCCTCCGTCAGGAAAAGATTTAACAGGTACATCTCAAAAATACGGTTTGCTATCGCTACCTGACCATTTTTTTCAGTCAGGAATCCGAACATCAATCCCATACTGACAGACCTTTCGTCAGGACTGAATGGTATTTTCATGCCCTGGTACAGAATCCCTTCAATCATGGCACGAAGTTCCTCGTAATTGTCAAGCTGCCTTACCATGCTCTCAAACAACGGTGTGCTCATTTTTAACATATTTTTCACAGCTTCCGCTACACCGTCTTTAGACCACGCTTTCTCTGGACTTTCAAATCCTTCACTTCCACAGATTAATTCGTCAATGCGCTTACATATTGATGAGACCAATACCGGATATCCTGATGTGTATGCATAGATCTCATTTGCTATTTCTAATATGTTCATTCCAGTATGATGATCCGCCTCATATTCCTGCAGCATTCCGGCAATCTGTGGGGCGGAAAAACTCATATCAATATCAAAATCCGCGGCAATATTCCACGGACTGTTGTACTGATGTTCCGACTCGGGACGCAGCTTTATTTTCAGGTTTTTGATGCTGTACACACCTGCAAGGATTACCGAGTGAAATATTGGCATCTTATCTCTTTTTAAATAATACCCCCTGAGCTGTGCCAGAAAGTCGACAAAGACCTGATTGTTGCCCGCACTGTCCACCTCGTCGATCATCAGTACGATTGGCTGCGGGCTGTTTCTGCACATTCTGCTCAAACAGGTAAATAGTTGCTTTAGACTATTGTTATCCCTTTCCACAATCTCCGTCAACGGTTTCATGAACTCTTCCCTGCCATCTAACCCATTGATTTCAAGTGTTTCAATGAGAATTTCGGCAAAAGCATGTGCAAATGTCGCTGCATCTACAAAATCCTCTGTTCCGATCTGCTGGAAATCAATTGACAATACGATATAGTCATCCTTTAAATAGTTCTCCAATGCAGCCAGTGTCGTTGTCTTCCCATACTGCCTGCCCTTGTTGATGACAAAATAACTGCCGTGATCAACATATTTTTCCTTAATCTTTTTCAACCTTTCATCCAGACATACCATATAATGTCTTTGTGGATTACAGGAACCTGTCACATTAAACCAGCGTTTCATGCCGTCTACCTTCCTCTTTCTCTCTTCTACTAAATATTATACACGACTTTCCACTTTTCCACAACCCAAAAGATGACAGGAAGGACAGACTCTATTCCCACTTAAACAGCACAAATCCTCCGATTGCTACCAATGCCCCGATGATCTTCTTCCAGCTAAACGGCTGCTTATCCACACCAAACAATCCGAAAAGTTCAATCAGATACGCAATAATAAGCTGTGAAATGACGATCAGCATCACCGCCTTTGCCGGTCCCAAGGCATCCATGCTCTTGATGACCGTCAGCGTGATAAATGCCCCCATGACACCGCCAAACAGAAAATATTTTGGCTCTACCGCAATCACATCGCGAAATGAAGTCCTGTCCGCGAACATCCATGCCAGTATGCACACGAGAAACGCGGTAAACTGCACGAACGCATTTGCTGCCCACATGCTTGACGCCTCCGTCACCTTTGTGTTAAAAACTCCCTGCACGCTCATCAGCGCCCCCGATATTAAAGCAATAAAAAATCCAATCATAACCGTAAACCTCCTTAAACAAAAATCTGTTTATGTAACTACTATTTTCTTGCAGTAAGGAACTGTTAACAGTTCCTTACCTTGCTGTAACGATTCCATATCCTCAAATTACAGCCTGTTTAAATATTATCATTGGATTTTTCATAAAAATTTATTCAGTTGTTTGTCAATTATTGTATGTGCGCATCATAATACCAATTGCACATTTTACTTAGGAACTGTTCAGAAATTACTTGTGACAATGACGCCGTATAAATGTCCAGCTGCAAAGAAGAAAATCGCAGGCATAGAAGGCAAAGGCATAAAGGGCAATGCCTTATGTCAAGATTTTCTGATGCCGCAGATGGGCATTTAGACAAGTCATTGCCATGAGTAATTATTAACAGTTCCTTACTCTACGCCTCAGGGCTCCCATCAAGCTCACCTGTACCCTCCTCGTACTCTACAGCAGGCAAAAGCTCTACCTGCGGGTCCTCGATCGCTTCTTCCGTCACAGCCTCTCCTGCAAGCTGTGTCTTGATCTGTTCCGAAAGCTGCCGAAGCTGCGTGTTCGCATCCTCCCCGCCCCAGACTTTGGCAAAGCAGATCTCAAGCTCCACCCAGAAATTCCCGGTCTCCAGCATCTTAGGTATGGGAACGGACTCTGCATAGTTCTCCATAAAAATGGCTTCATACTCGTTTTCATATGCATCCTGAACCACTGATGAAAGCTTTCCTGTCATACTGTACAAATCTGCACTCGCATTCTCGATCAAATATTCCATCAGCAGCCCCGCCGACTCCTTGTGTTCAGAATACCCGTTAATGACAAGCGCGTTCGTCACAGACATTCCCCTGGTCGTGAGATCCTGATTGATACCCGGAAGTTTTGCAATCCCATATTCATAATCAAACGCGCCGTCTTTAGCCGCCTCATCAAGCCGCCTGATACAATCACTGGTCGCGATGGTATAGATCGTCCTTCCCTCCTGAAACTCCTGTATGATCGTATCGTAATTTGTCTCCTTGGTATCAATGGAAAAGAACTGGTTCATCTCCTGATATACTTTCAGGCTGGATACGGATTCCGTATTGTAGATGTCGATCAATTCTTTGTCGTCCCCTGCCGCTCCGCCTACCGATATATAATTTCCTATGAAAAAATAATTATAAAAAATGTCCGATACATCCCAGCGGAAGAAGTACTCTACATTTTCCGGCGTCGAATACTGGTCTGCAAAAGTCAGAATATCCACTATTGAGGCGGGAATCAGTTGTTCTGCCGTGACAGTCTGAACTGTATCTGTCTCACCAGCCTGTTCTTCGCCGCCATTTTCCGCCTCGCCTCCGACATTGTTTGCCTCGTCCGCAATCTGCTGCAGATAAGTCCTATTGTAGAGCAGTGCGCTTGTCTCATAATACATCGGACATGCCACATACTTTCCATTATACATCACTGCATTGCGCGCAGACTGCGTAAACAGCCGCTCCTCGTAGACAGGCGCAGTATCCGGCAGCTGTGTCGCAAGACCTGCCAGATATGCCTTCTCAAGAGAATCATTGCTCAGGATATAAAGATCCGGCGTATCCGTCTCCTCATCAAGACTCGCCGCGTTGACTGCCTCTAAGTACTCCCGCCCGGAAACCTGCCTCACGTCCACCCTGATATCTGTACGACCATAAAATTCCAAGGCTTTGCTGTTGAGATAATCTGTCAGGGCATCATCTGTATACCATAGATGGATTGTCTCCTTCCGGTTTCCAAATTGGGACAGTGTATCACCTGTTCCATCAAGTGATGCACGATAAAAAAATACTACAGCAGCTATGACTGCCACAATCACAAGCACAATTATCACACAGAGCAGCCTTTTTTTCATTCTACTATGTCTCATCAAAATTCCTCGTATCGCTGGCATTCCCAAAGCATGTTCAAAAATCATTCCTTACGGCAATAACTTTTGCCCGCCCAGGGTGTCCAGTTATCCAAACAGCATTGCAGCTATTCAATACCTTCATAGTTACAAGCATCAACATATGAGCTATATTTCCATCTCTGCAAAGCAGTCATCAACAATCTCTGTCATGTGATCTATATCTGTCTTTGATACAATCAAAGGCGGAATAAAGCGGATAATATTTGTGCCTGCATTGATCAGCAGAAGTCCCTTCTCAATTGCCCTGTTAATCACACTGCTCACAGGTCCATCACATTCCAATCCCTGCATCAAGCCAACACCTCTGTGCGCCTTGATATAGTCATACTTTGCTGTCAGCATATCAAGCTTTTCATATAAATAAGCCCCTGTCTCACTGACATTTGCCAAAATATCCTGCTCCTCAAAAAGGTCAATCACCTTTGAGATTGCAGCACACGCAAGCGGATTTCCGCCGTAAGTCGTTCCGTGGTCACCACTTGTCAGGGACTGCTGTGCAACTTTTTCTGTCATCATAAACGCCCCGACAGGAACACCGCAGCCGATCGCTTTGGCGCTTGTCATGATATCCGGTTTTACTCCATATTGCTGCCATGCATACATCATTCCCGTTCTTCCCATGCCACACTGAATCTCGTCCAGAATCAGCAGGATATCCTTCTCATCACAGAGCGCCCTTACCTGCTCCATAAACTCCTGTTTCGCCGGATAGATGCCGCCCTCTCCCTGAACAGTCTCAAAGATAATAGCGCAGGTCTTGTCCGTCACCTGTGCCCTGACGCTCTCAAAATCATTGAAATCTGCAAATTTGATGTTGCCGATCAACGGCTCAAACGCCTCCCTGTAATGCGGATTTCCTGTCACGGAAAGCGCACCAAAAGTTCTGCCATGGAACGAGTGATTCATGGCAATAATCTCATGGTCTGTGTGGCCATCCCTCAAAAATGCGTATTTCCTTGCAGCCTTCAATGCACCTTCGACCGCTTCCGCGCCGCTGTTTGTAAAAAAGATCCTGTCCATGCCCGAAATCTTTTTCAGCTTCTTAGCCGCCTCGATTGCCGGAATATTGTAATAGTAATTTGATGTGTGGATTACCTTGTCAATCTGTGCCTTGAGCGCATCATTGTACGCCTTGTTATTGTACCCAAGCGCAAACACCGCGATCCCTGCAACGAAATCAAGGTATTTTTTTCCCTCGATATCGTACATGTACATGCCGTCCCCCTTATCCCACACGATCTGGTAACGGTTGTAGGTGTGTAGCAGCGCTGACTCAGCTTCGTCAATGTATTCTTTCATATTCATAATTGATTCTCCATTTACTCTATATGTTACTGTTTAAAACCTGACTATTTTCCTATCATTTTGTTTATACTTCCCTATCCATACTCTCCAAATCCTCATCTTTTACAATAGCCGTACCAATACCATTTCTGGTAAAAATTTCCAGCAGGAGACAGTGCGGAATCCGTCCGTCAAGGATATGCACACGATTTACGCCGTTCTCAATCGCGCTGGTGCAGTTGCCAAGTTTCGGAAGCATACCGCCGCCGATAAACCCGTCCTCGATCAGCTTCTCCGCCTGTGATGCCGAAATTCTCGAGATAAAAGAGGACTTATCATTGATATCTTTGTACAGACCCTCGATATCCGTCAAAAATGCAAGCTTCTCCGCCCCCACTGCCTTCGCAATGGCACACGCCGCATCGTCCGCGTTGATATTGTAGGTCTGGAAATGGTCATCAAGACCGATCGGAGCGACAATCGGCAGAAAATCTTTTTCAATCAGGTCAAACAGCACCTTGGGATTGACTTCCTTGATATCCCCCACAAAACCGATATCCTGTCCGTCTGCATATTTTTTGTCCACCTTCAGGAGACCGCCGTCCTTTCCGCTGACGCCGACTGCCTTCACGCCGAGCTCCTGAACCATCGTTACCAGGCTCTTATTCACCTTGTTCAGCACCATCTCCGCGATCTCCATGGTCGCCTCGTCCGTGACACGCAGACCGTTCACAAACTGAGACTCCATTCCGACCTTGCCAACCCACTTGCTGATCTCCTTGCCGCCTCCGTGCACGATAATCGGCTTAAATCCTACCAGCTTTAGGAGCGTCACATCTTTTATGACATTCTTCTGCAGCTCCTCATTGCTCATGGCGCTTCCGCCGTATTTTACAACAATGTACTTCCTGTTAAATTTCTGTATGTAGGGAAGCGCCTCGATCAGCACCTCCGCCTTTGACAGAATTTTGTTCATATCCTGTTCCTTCATTGTACTGTTTCCTTTCCTGACACTTGCCAATCTTTTTCCAATCCATGGTCTTGCGGCTATTCACCCAGGACAATTACACCTTTATTCCTGACTTCTTCTCCTCAGACCAGAATTTGTCATAGCCCCAAAACATAAAGACATTCATTTGTCAAACAGTGAACCCGTACCGCTGTGCGTACTGCCGTCCGCTTCTGTATATGTATAGATCAAACGAGGTTCACGCTTTGTACATTCATAAAACCGCATCAATATACTCACGACATCTGTCTTTTTCTCTATTCCTAGACGATCCGCTAATTCCTGCTGCGCTCCGGGCAGATCAAACTCAATTTCCGCGTCATTTTCCACATGCTCCTCATAGACTTCCTCTGCAAACTCCTCAAGACTCTCCCTGTCCTCATATTCTTCTTCATATAAATAATCCTGCCAACCGGGGCAATTTACCATAAATTCGAAAAACTCTTTCAGGTTATCCGCAATTCTGCCGCATTCCCCCTCACTTCCCCAATAGCCGACCGAACCATCTTCAAGCAAAATATATTCACTCCCGGATTTCGCTCTGGCAAATGTTTTTCCAGAAAGATTGTAGGTCAAACGTCCGCATTCATCCTGGGGAGACTTAAATTCCGGAAGGATTTCCACATCACAAACATCGCATAATAAGTCCGATAAGTCACTATCCTCACGTAGCATTTTGATAAAATCCATTTCAATACACCCCTAATTAAATCCAACATATTAGATTCTTAGGAACTGTTCAGAAATTACTTGTGACAAGTCATTGTCATGAGTAATTTATTAACAGTTCCTTAGCTCCGGTAGTCCGCATTGATTTTCACATAATCATACGTCAGGTCACAGCCCCACGCCGTCGCAGTCTCCGTGCCCATCTTCATATCGACAAGCACTGTAACCTCGGGCTCCGACAATATTTTTGTTGCCTCCTCCTCGCTGTAGCCAGTCGCCACACCGTCTTTATAAATCAGCATTTTCCCCGCTTTGCTCTCAAAGAAAAGCTCCACCTTTTCCGGGTCAAACTTCACGCCGGAATACCCAAGTGCACACAAAAACCTGCCAAAATTCGCGTCATGACCGTAAATTGCCGCCTTACACAGACTCGAACCGATCACCGACTTTGCCAGAATCCGCGCCTCCTGCTTTGTTGCTGCATTGACGACTGTCGTCTCAAACAGCGCCGTCGCGCCCTCGCCGTCCCCTGCCATCTTTCTTGCAAGATATGTGTTGACGAAGTTGAGCGCCTCACAGAATTTGTCGTATGCCTCGCCCTTTTCCGTGATCTCAGTGTTTCCTGCCAGACCGTTTGCGAGTAAGAGACAAGTGTCGTTTGTGGACGTATCGCCGTCAACCGATATCATATTGTAGGAATCAATAATGCTATTGCCCAGCGCCTCCTGCAAAAGTTCCTTGCTGATTGCCGCATCCGTCGTGATATAGGCGAGCATCGTGCACATGTTCGGGTGAATCATTCCAGAGCCTTTGCTCATGCCGCCAATCGTAACCGTCTTACCGTCAAGTTCAATCGTGACTGCAATCTCCTTATTGACCGTATCAGTCGTCATGATTGCCTTGGAAGCCGTAGTCCCTGCCTCAATCGAGCCATCCTTTGCAGCCGCGAGCTTTTTGATTCCTTCATTAATGCGGTCAATCGGCAGCTGCATGCCGATCACGCCAGTCGAGCCTACCAGTACAGAATTTTCAGGAATATTCAATAATCCTGACGCTGTCTGTGCCTCCTCGCGGCAGTAATCCATGCCCTGCTTTCCCGTGCAGGCATTCGCAATCCCAGCATTCACGATAACCGCCTGCGCGTAAGGGCTGTTGTCCACAATATCTTTGTCCCACATGACAGGCGCTGCCTTTACAACGTTGGTTGTAAACGTCCCTGCCACTTTGCACGGCGTGCTGCTGTAGATCATCGCCATGTCCATCCTGTCTTTATATTTAATATTTGCTGCTGTGCCCGCTGCCTCAAAACCCTTTGCCGCTGTGACACCGCCTTGTATCTGTTCCATATTCTAATCCTCCTAAATTAAAATGTCCCTATTTTCACTTAAAAACTGCTAAAAAATCCTATGCAACTTGTTACTGTTCACACCCCTACTGTGTTTTGCATGTTTATACGTTTTTTCGGTGTGAACAGCAACATTTATGCACACAAAATGCTAAAGGGAAAAAGCTAAAGCTTTTAGCATTTTGGCGCTCGATTCCCACTACTTTGATGGGGGAGTGAACAGTAACTGCAACTTGACTTATCTATTTCTGAATTGCACCTTAAATTCGTGAATAAATTACTTTGACCCACATACCCAGCATCTGCTCTACCATGTCCTTATGATGTTGTTCCAACTGATTTCTCGGATTTAACAAAACAAATTCTGTGCAGGCAAAACCACATGGATAATCATACTTTAATTCATTGAGTGATGCCCATTTGTCGCAACATGGCAACTGTTTTTCATCAAGCTCGGCAAACAGCCCTGTCTCCCCTGCTGACTCATCCATCGCTTCCTTCCACCAGTCCCAAAGGTCGCTGCCGCAGAACGGACATGCAATCTCTTGAAGATAGCCGCCGCAATCGACAAAAGCAGGCGCTTCATGTGTTTTAATCTCCACCGACATTGCCACAATGCACTCCTCCAGATAACTTTGAACTTTTTTAGCTGCCTGAGTATCCACGCGGCAATACGGATCATCTGGTATGATTGTTACATAATAATCTGACATTTCCGCTCCCCCGTCCTTTTCAAAATCCTGCATATTAGAAAGCGCGTGTTATTTATTAAAAGCCTCAATATTTTCACTGTTGAGCACAAAATCGTAATAGTTCAAGTCCTCGCGCTGTTTCCAGCCAACACTGTGCCAAAACGCATTTCCAATGTCATTTTTAGTAAATGCGATCAGACTCACTTTATTGATCTTCTCCTTTTTCAGCGCGTCCATACAGAACACGACCATCGACTTGCCTATACCGCGCCTGCGGTACTCCGGATCCACGCACACATGATACAGGCAGCCGCGTCTGCCGTCATGTCCGCAGAGAATAGCTCCCACTACCTTCTCGTCCTCGACTGCCACCACACTTGTCGTCGGATTCCGTCTCAGGAAGCGTTCCACGCCCTCTCTTGAGTCGTCAATACTTCTGATGGCAAATCCCTTGATCGCCATCCACAATGCCCGCACCTGATCATAGTCCTCAACTGTCATCAACCTTACCATATTGAATCTGCCATCCTCCCTCAAAACACTTTTTATGAACAGTTCCTTTCCATAATAGTTTATTGTAAAAGGAAATACAACCATTTTCGCCAAAATATTCTAAATTGGATTATAAAAGAGTCGGAACTCCCTCATAATGCAATTGGGGTAATTTGGCTGTCCTGTTGAAATAGAAATCAATCTGCTGATGCTTTCCGCGAATCCCCGATTCTGGAAACCAGCTGCAGACAATAACTTCATAATTCCCATCCTCTATATCTACTTTTATTTCTGTCTCGCCCTCCGGCTCCCAGCTTAACAAAGCATACAGATCCCTGAAATACACAGTATGCTCTGTGACTTTCAGGCAGAGTTTCAGCGCATAATCCGGCTGCAGTGCATCAATATCTGGCTGGGTATTCTGATAAATATTCAAATGGAATGTTCCCGGTGTCCCAGTAGCCACTCCGACAATCGAGCCCTCATAAACATGCCGGATCACATCTTGGGGATCCGAATAGTGTTCTCCAAGATAGTCGTCGCCTTCCTCAATATGCCTTACCGCATGCGGCGAATAAAAGATGATTCCCAAACCTGCTATATTCAGTTGAAATTGTTGTTTTTCCATTGTTTTTCCTCCTAAATACTTATTTTAAATACTATAAATGAGTAAATTTAAAATATTTACCAATTCTTTAATATGCATATCGGAAAAAGCACGAAATATACACGTAGTATGCACTGAAAATTTG
>CAMWLV010000057.1 GCA_947175175.1 uncultured Lachnospiraceae bacterium | reverse complement strand
AAATAAATTTCGTCACTTTTCACAATGGTTTATTGGGGGGGAGTGAACAGTAACGTATATGAATCAAATGTATGTCGGAATTTGCGTTTTTGCATTGAACAACCATAATAAAAACGATATAATTATATTATGAAAGCTAAGGAACTGCGGAAATGTAATTGATGTGTTTGATCTGTCAGTGAGTGGCAAAAGAAAGAGGTAACAATGAACAAGAAAAAGATAGACTTCACCACGATTACCGCCTGCGGTGAATGCTGCACGGGTTGTCCCCAAAAAATAAACGGTATCTGCAAAGGCTGTATTGAGGCAGATGGCTATGTCCCAGAATGGGCAGAATCCGGCAGATGCAAAGTACATGCATGTGCAGGAAATCATAATGTACAATTCTGTGGTATATGCGATGCGTTTCCCTGCGAGCAGCTGACTTCCATTATACACTGGAATCCAAATATCGTGGAACATTTAAGTGTACTTGCAAAGCAATATCAGGAGCAGCAGAATTAAAAGACCGTAAGACCAAAAAGCCACACAGCATCAGCGCATACATAGAAAACGTTACGCCAAGATGCTGTGTGGAGGCAGAAAGTCTGAAAGAAGATTCCTTCAATAGAATACTATGCGTGTGAACACAAAAATGGTGCAATTTTTTCTTCGATTTCCATATTGTCTGAATAACATCTCAGACAAAGCGGACCTGACAAATCCAATGCCATCACCCCAAGTATGGCTTTTGCATTGACAGTCCTTTTCCCTGAGCCTAAATCAAAGTCCGTATCAAACTGATCAATCATGTTCACAAACTGTCTCACCTGTTCCGCACTATTAAATTGAATATTTACCTGTTGCATAAAACCATTCCTTTCTTAATATTTGATTTTCACATTGAATCTCATTGCATTATAACCGTGAACCGACTATACGTTTCACATATTTCATTATAATACAATCAGATTGGTAAATTGTAAATAGTTACTTTTCATAATATTTCCACGAAAAATCAAAGAATATTGGTGAAAACGATTTGTAAACAGTCAATCAACTGTTGCAAATTTTACAATTAAGGCTTGTTGGACAGTTTCGTTTTGTAGTGTCATACTAAATAAGATAGCAACGGCACCCGCCAGTATAAAAAAGCTGGCTTATTTTAAGAATGAAGCGGAGGAATGTTTTTGAAACTGACAATCGGAGAAAAAATCACCATGCCGAGAAAGGAAAAAAATATCACGCAGACAGAACTGGCGGAGTACCTCTTTCTGACACCGCAGACAGTTTCCAGATGGGAGGTAGGTAACGGAACCCCTGAAATCACGTTATTGCCTAAAATTGCAACATTTTTCGGTGTAAGTATCGATGAACTTTTTGGCATGACTTCCATAGAACGCGCAGAGGATTTGGTATCAAAATACTCAGTATTGAGAGATGATCGCTCTTTTCAGGAGGCTATGGAATGTGTAAACTCACAGATACAGACAATAGATATCTCCCTCAAAAACGGCACAGAAGACATAGCTGAACTGGAAAAACAGCGCGATAGACTGGAAGCACTAAAAACGCATTTATGGATCCAACAAGGCTGGGAGGCTCTTCAGCGGGCATTGGAAATTGCAGATTCCTTTGTTGCAAAAACAGAAGGAAAAACAGAGCATCCGTGGTATTTGCGCATGAGACTGCAGAGAAATCAGTTGTGCGCTGCTTTGGAAAAGGGGCGTGAGGCTTTGGCAGAGTGCAAAAGGAACTTTAAGGAAAATCCAAATGAAAATACATTACAAATCTATTTAAGTATGCTGTCCGATTTGCAAAATTTTGAGGAAATATTGTCCATTCAGGAAACGGAAAACCTGGCAAAACAAATCATATATCCACCCTCAGAGAAAAATCTGGGAATATGGTGGCTGTTAATACACGCTGCTGTTGAGATGGTAGAAACGAATTTCATCGAAAAGTACATGACGCCAATTTTGGAGGTATGCTCCGAGAACGATGAGTTTGATTTCCTCATGAGTTTACTGAACTTATATAAGGAAGAGAATCAAAAAGAAAAACTGACAGCAATAAAAAACGACTGATATCTTTACTGCCGAAATTGTCCCTTAACCAGTATTTTGAGGAAAATATCAAAAAGAGAATAGAGCAAAGTTAAAATACAATAAGCAGTTTGCCTAAAAAGGAAAACAGCCGATAACCATACTGTCCATCTACATGTTATCGGCTTCTCCTACCGCAGCAGACCTGCTATCGGCCATATCCGCTCCCATTCCTGCATTATCAAGCGCCTGAAATGCTTCCTCCTCCGTAAAGCCAAATGCTGTCGCATATTCATCTGATGTCGTTGTGATGACATCCAGATTGTTCAAATTAAAAAAACATGTTCTAAAGATGAATCCCATCGTTTCCAAACATCAATCAATGCATTCTTGCTATTTGTATGCCTATACTATATAATAAATATATTGTAACATTCAAATGCCAGCTAAAAGAGAATTTTGCAGGAAACCTGAAAAACTTTGTAATCCGTACATATTATTTTTGCACAATTTCTTTGCACAATATCATAGAATCGAGGTATATCATGGAAATAATAGATGGTTTTACTTACATATCAAACCGAATCAAAGAATTTTACCCTGAACAGGAGGGACTCTACTACGGCACGATTCTTCCTGGTTACTTAGGCGGCAATGACCCGCTGGACGGCGTCGAAATCTGGAAAAGCGATAAGGGTTGTCCGCATTGGCTCTATGTCACCTACGGATTTACGGATTTGTATACCGATGATGAAGATGATACGGACGAGGGCGACTGTGATGATACCAATGACGACAATCAGGTCAGTGGTTTCGGATTCGAACTCACTTTCCGTCTAAAACGTGGCGAAGAGGACACCCCGCCCGGCTGGCCGATCAATATGCTGCAAAACTTAGCACGCTACGTCTTTTCTACGGGCAATACTTTCGATTCCGGGCATTATCTAAATGCCAATGGTCCTATTGCTCTGGAAACGGACACCCAGCTGACTTGCATCGGCTTCCTGACCGATCCGGAATTAGGCAGGATTAACACCGTAAACGGTTCTATGGTTTTTCTGGAAGCGATTGGCATTACAGAAGATGAACACTATTCCATGATGTGCTGGAACGGGAACAGCTTTTTAACGGAACTAACCAAGCATATTCCCTACGGAATCACGGATTTATCCAGAACAACACTCATGAATCAGCCGGACTTTCGCCGTGCATGGGAACAGGGCGTAGAACGCGACGGCTCCTCTTCCGGCGTATTATGCCTGACGGATCTTGCCGTCAGTTTAGAAAACAATAAAGGTTATCTGAGATTAGGTGCAGGACATATTGACCAGATTTTGACTTTGCTCAAGGCAAGGATTGAAAAAGACAGAACTTTTGCTTTGCAGGGCAAGGATGCCGTTGCCTGCTTTGAATGTGCAAAACGATCAGACATCGACTTGGATGATATAGCCCTCATCATCTCACTGACGCCGGAAAATCTCAATGAACTCTGCCAACTTTTAAAGCCTCATGTCGGATTATATCTTATGAAGACAATGCCACTTACCATAGAGATCATCCCTACCCATATTCGGGATAACAATGGAAACATAGTACAAACCATTGAATAAATCAAGTAGGAGAAGCCCCTATGCAATTGGACTTGTTTTCTTAAAAGAAAATCCGCTGATTATGACACTGATCTTACCAAAACCAAAGGACAGGGTAAAAGTCATTTATCTGACAATGCTGTTCTCGCTGGAAACAGAAATTCTCTCGCCCCTTTAACTTTGTAAGTTTATTCCAATCATCTTTAAAATAATATGGATTTTATTATACAAATGTTATATAATGTCATACAGATAAATTTAACTTTCAAAATACCAAAAATGTGAGGTGCAAAAATCGTGGCGAAGAGACAAAAGAGATTTAATGCATTGCTTATTGCTGCCGCATTGGTGATTATCGGATTTGTAACCGTTTTTTTTGTCGATCAGTTAAACAAAGTGATCTCCAAAAATATCATCAGCTCGATCAGCGAGATTGCAGAACATGATAAAGCCGCCATTCAGGCATATATTGAAATTTGCTGGGATGACCTCTACGAGATTCAGGAGCGTTTCATCAGCTATGGTTGTGAAACCATACAGGATATTGAAATAAGGATGAACCTGGAATGCGCTACCAGTGATTTTACGCATATTTATATACTGGCGGAAGATGGAACGGTTTATACCGACAAATTTGTCACCTATTCCCCTGGAAATGATATTTTAAACCGCAGCCTGGATTTTCTGCCCTATTTTGAAGATGGCAGAGAACGGGTGATTTTGCGTTTTGATGATAAAACGACTGGCTGGATGACAAAGGAGAGCATTCTCTATGGTGTGTGTTTAGACAATTATGAGGTTGATGGGGTAAAAATGATTGCCCTGATCGGCATCAGCGATATTTCATCAATCCAGGATAATATGGTGATCGACAGTTTCATTAAAGATGGGAATAGCCGCGGTAACAGTTCTCTCATCGACAAAGAAGGTAACTATATTATCAATGTGAATAAAGAAATCCATCTGAACAAACAGAATAACCTATATAACCATTTATCAGAATCCTTAACTTCCGAATTGACCAATGAGGAGGTTGCACAAAAACTAGAGAACCTGGAGACTTTTAGCTTTTATCATACCCATGCTGAGGACCACACAAAGGAACTGCTCTATTTCATTCCCCTTGTCGAAGACATGGATCTGTACTTTATCATGTCTGTCACAAATGAGGTTTTTCTGGAACAGACCAAAACATTCACCACAATGAGCATGATCATGCTGGCTGTCAGCATGGTAACAATTGTCAGCATGCTGTTGATCATGATGCATAACCAGTACAAAACAATACAGGCAACAGAAAGAGAAAAGTCACAAAAAGAGTTCCTGTCCAATATGAGCCATGAGATACGCACACCTTTAAACGGCTTAATCGGCATGAACCACTTAATGATGTTACATATTGATGACAAGGATCAAAAAGCGCAGATGGAGGACTGGCTGAAAAAATCCCACAGCACAGCAAACTATCTCCTTTCACTGGTAAATGATATCCTGGATCTGTCAAAGCTCCAGGCTGGCAAAGTAAGCCTGATCAATGAGCCGCTTCTGCTGCCTGCACTCATTGATGAGGTTTCTGCGATGCAGGCAGATAATATAAAAAACCGTGGGGTGAATTATATTGTAGAGACAGATATTTCAGAACCCTGCATTGAGGGTGACGCAACGCGCATCAAACAAATATTGATGAATATCGTCGGCAACGCCGCAAAATTTACGCCGGAAGGCAACTATATCAAACTCTCCGTGACCCAGACAAAAACAGATGATATGCATGTGACTACCACATTCCAATGCGAGGATACCGGAATTGGTATTTCCCCGGAATATATCGATAAGATATTTGATTCCTTCAGCCAGGATCGCAACCGAAATACAAACGGCATCAAGGGCACCGGCCTTGGCATGGCAATCAGCAAGCTCCTTGCCAACGCTATGGGAGGCGACATCACCGTGGAAAGTGAGCTGGATGTGGGGAGTACCTTTACCGTTACCCTTCCCTCCCTTATCATAAAGGAAATACCTAAATACCTGCAAGAAACTACCCAGGATGATGCTGCCCCCGAAAGCCCCCTGCCTCGGGACAAAGCAGACGGCAGACCACTGAAAATCCTGGTAGCTGAAGATGTAGAGCTGAATGCAGAGATCTTACTGGAAATATTGGAAATAGAAGGTTTCGAAACTGCCCATGCCAAGAATGGAAAAGAGGCTTTGGAACTATTCCAAAACTCTGAGATTGGCGAATTTGACATCATCCTGATGGATATGCAGATGCCCGTCATGGACGGCTGCACCGCATCCAGTGAAATCCGCAAACTCCCTCGTGCAGATGCTGAGTCTGTGCTGATCTTCGCCTGCACCGCCAATACATTCCAGGAAGACAGGGAAATGGCGCTGAGCCATGGTATGAATGACTTTTTATCCAAACCCATTGACATAAATATCCTGTTGAAAAAATTGAGAAGTATAACATAATAATCGGAGGAATAACCATGAAAAGAAAACTCTATCATATACTGCTCGCTGCAGTCCTATGCTGTGGAATCCTCATTGGATGCGGTGTCAAAGAAACGGAAAAAAAAGAAGATATAACACTGATCGTTAAGGTGCCCTCTCTGATTATGAATTCTGTGAGCAACCCGGACATCTTAGATGCCGCAACATTTTTACAGCAGGCAGGAGATGCCTTTGCCGCGCAGTATGAGGAAGCCAATGTCACCATCCAAATAGAATCTTTTGATTACGTGGATGAAATAAAGGCGATCACAGAGCGCTTTGATACCGAAGATGCTGCTGACATCCTATATGAAGGATATTTCAATATGGCATCCTATATCCATACCGGAAGGGTTGTCCCACTGGATAATATCATATCTGACGATTTGTGGAATGATATTGATGATGCATCCTGGGCAATGAGCATGGTCAATGGAAAAACTTACATGATGCCTTTTTGCAGCATGCAAAATATCCTCATCTACAACAAACAACATTTTGAATCATGCGGTCTTGAAAAATTTGTTTCCGATGAGACGAAGATCCAAAACTGGTCGATGGAGGAATGGACTGAAATCCTGAATACCCTTGCTGAAAAGCTGCCAGACCGAACCTACCCTATAATGATGTATGGGAAAAATAACCAGGGCGACACGCATATCATGACTTTCATGAGAGCCTATGGCGGCGCTATTTTTGACAAAGATGGCAATTTTGACTTTGAGAGCAAGGAAACGATACAGGCATTGGAATGGATCCAGGAGGGCGTAAGCAAGGGATGGTACCCACCGCATCCAGAAAATTTAGAGATATCGGACTGCAACGAATTATTCAGCAATGGTCAGCTTTCCATCCATCTATTCAATAATGCCAGCCTGAATCTTTACGACAATTCTGAAGATTTCGGATATGTGAACTTCCCAGGCAATCTTGCAACTTCCTTCGTCACAGGCTTTGAAGTAATTGACAATGGGGATGAAGCAAAGATAAAAGCCGCGAAAGATTTTATCCAGTTTATATATAAAAATGAGGAGTGGATCGATATCTCGGCAGGGAATATCCCAGCATGCAGGTCTGTGGCAGAAAAATACAGCGACCAGATCACCATGTTAGATGAATTTATTTCAAATGCCGCACATGTGGTTGATTTCATGAACAACAGCCCGAACTGGCAGGGAGATGACACCTCTGTGCGCAGTGTATTCTGGCCAAGCATCCATGAGCTGCTCTCAGAAACCATCACTCCCCAAGAATGTGCCAAAGCGCTGAATGAAGCCTGCAATGCTGCCCTGCAGACAGGGCGTGAGAACAGTAAACTGCATGAATAGCATATTATATGAAATAAAAAAGCCGCGTGCCATGCGCGGCTTTTTTATTGTGAATTATATGGTGTCACAACGCGGTTCTTACCGTTCTGTTTGCCATAGTAGAGTCTACTGTCTGCATGCTTAATTGTATCTTCGACGGTATTTCCCGCACGATGTCCTGCAACACCGAGCGTCAAAGTACAGTGTAATTCCTTCCCACAGCAGCAAAATACATGTTGTTCCACATCATGACGGATATTCTCTGCAATCTTACACGTATGGTCAAGCCTGTCATTGCTCAGAATCAAAATCTCCTCTCCTCCCCACCGGCACACATAGCCGTTATCACTCACCTGTTGTTGCACAATATGGGAAACTTCCTTTAACACCACATCGCCAAAATCATGTCCATAGGTATCATTCACTCGTTTGAAATTGTCAATGTCGCACATGATCAGGCTAAAATCATTCTCTGCCTTCAATGCCTGAGCAAAAAAATCCTGCATACTCCGACGGTTGTAAAGTCCAGTCAGTGGGTCAATACTTGCCATATTGTCCAGGGCGACATTCTGGCTGCGTAACTGCAGTGTGATTCTCTGCATATCCCACACAAAAATCACAGTCACCATAAACAAAAATACAAAATTACATATAGAATTGAATATATAAATCAGCAACTCCGCAAATGCCGGAAGCTCCAACAGGAAGATAGAACCAACAAACAGAGACAGACTGCGGCACGCAATAAAGGAGAGCGCAGCAATCATGCCAAGTGCTGTTGCAATCATATACCGCCGCTTTTCCTCCAGCAGAGTCGCACACATATAATAGCCAAATGGAATCAACCCGATAATATACTGCGGAAATCCAAACCGCCACCCTATGCAAATTGTAGCGACAAAGGAATGAATAATGATCTCCCAATAGGTCATGTAAAAGACCTTGATAATCTCGTGCTCATAACCACGCTTAATTATGTCAATACATTTTATATAAACAGCTACACTGCCAACATTGAAAACCACCATCGGCCAAATATGCAGAAAGTTGAAAAGCACAAATAAAATGATATGAACCATCGTAATGGAGTAAATAATCAACTTGTACTTGAACCGTTCTGTTGAAATCTGTTGACTCAGCATCTGCTTGATGTCGTTCATCTTCTTCATATTTATACCCCTTGCGTGCTCCGGTACGCATACCAATCAACAGTTTGAAAGCGACCTTCTTTCAAACTTGTTTCTTCCTTCGTCAGTTAAGATAATGATCTATAAAAAACGGTAATCATCTGTAAATTATAGCGTATTATAATGCTAAAGTAAATCTAAAATTTTGAATTTCCCCACAGCTTTTGCTCTAACAAAAAGGAGTGCGCATTGTATAAGCGTACTCCTTAAACATTTCCTAATCATCACCTCTTATTGATCAGCGACTCTACTTCCTCCCTCGTAGGCATCACGCGCAGCGCGCCTTTTCTGGTCGTGACAATCGATGCCGCCGCATTGGCAAAGGTCAGCATCTGCGTCAGCTTCTGCTCGTCGAAATTTTCCAGTCCATACTCCAGCACATGATACAGGCAGCATGCACCGAAGGTATCTCCTGCCCCTGTCGTCTCGATCGTATTTTCCTGCAAAAATGGAGCAGCCTGCACACGCAAATCCTTATAATACGCGCGGCTTCCCTCTTTTCCCATGGAAAGCATGATCAGCGGAATATCATACTGCTCCTTCAATTTGCGAATACCGGCATCAAAGTCCTCCTCTCCAGTAAACCACTGGATCTCATTGTCGGATATCTTTAATATATCACATTTGGAAAGCCCATAGGCAGTCTGTTCCTTTGCGTCATCTAACGACTTCCAGAGGGGTGGGCGCAAATTTGGATCAAAGGAGATCACTGCACCGCTTTCCTTTGCAATCTCAATCGCTTTTTTAGTTGCACCTCTAACGTCTTCATCTGTCATGGAAAGCGTTCCAAAGTGAAAAATCTTCGTTTTTCTCAATAAATCCTCATTAAGTTCATCTTCCCGCAGCATCATATCCGCACCGGGATTCCGATAAAAAGAAAAGTCTCTGTCGCCGTCGGGATACGTATGCACTAGGGCAAGTGTCGTATGAACCTCCTCGTCCATATACAGATTGTCTGCGTTAATACCAACCTCCGTGATCGCACTCTTTAACTGCTCCCCAAAGAAATCCTTTCCAACCTTTCCGATAAAGGCAGTCTTGTCTCCCAGCTTTGACAGCATTGCCAGCACATTGCAGGGCGCACCGCCGGGATTTGCCTCAAACAGAGGATTCCCCTGCCCGCTCACTCCATTTTCCGTAAAATCAATCAACAGTTCGCCCAAAGCCACTACGTCAAATTTCTCCATTTTGCGTTCCTCCTTATTTAGAGTTCCTTAAAATACTATCAATCTTTACTATATATTGATTGTACATCAGTTACATACAAATTATCAACTAAAATATCACCGTCCGCAAACAATTGTATTCCCTGCGAATTAAAATCACTGTAAGAGCGCATCGAAATGGACTTTGTATCATTGAAAAAGGCTTCCACCAGGGATCTGTCAATATAGATTTCCATGACAAGCTTGCCGTCCTCCAACATAAGAGGTCCTGAAACATGATTTAGTGAAGCTGTGCCTCCCTGATTCTTATTTTTGTCATACTGGCTGATTATTGCAGTCAAATGCTCTGTTCCATTCTCCGCGGCATTTGGATCGTCCCACTCAAAAACCCTTGGTGCAACCCAGACACTGACACATAAGGAATCTCCTGTTATACAGAGCTCATCTGCACTGTAATCAATGTAAGTGGAACACCCGTCAAACAGCAGTGAACTGCCTTCCACACCAGCGTCCCTCCACCCAGGCTCCTGATTCTCCATATACACTGCATTGTTGTACATATAATGCACTTCTGCATTCTGCAGTTTACCAGCACTGTCACTGACCTCAGTGCCGCTTTTCTCATTAAATGCAAGATGCAGGAGCAGATCGTTCGAATCCTCGACTTCTCCTTTGCATCCGGTACACAGGACAATCAGCATTGAGACAACCGCAATCAGATAAATTCCCCGATTTTTACAATACATTCTGAAACCCAAAACTGCGCACTTCCTTTCACACAATCAAATCGTATTTCGTAACATCCATATTCACCATTCCGTCCGCATAGAAGGAAATGCCGTCTGCAGACTGTCCTGTATATAGAATAGCGCTCAATACCTGTTCTCCGTCATTCACAAAAACTTCTACACTGAACCGGTCTAAAATGATCCTCAATTTCAGTTCTCCATTTACGCTGTTTACCTTGCTGCGCCTCTGATGGATAATCGCCCTTCTGGAACCAGAATGCTTTCTGTCCACCTTTAATATGGATTCCCTCGGCCGGAAGCTCAGGGAGGTCTGGAACTTCTCATTCTGCGCAAAGCGAAGTGCAAACTTGTGGTAGAGATTCTGCGCATCTCCCGGACGGATTGTCAGTTCAATATCCACTCTGCGTCCCTTGATTCCTTCCAGTTCCATTGTCTCTGAAAAAATGACATCCTGATAAGCAACTTTATTCGAGCGGAACGCGTCCAATTCCCGAACTGGTTTCTGATACAGCCTTCCATTCCTGATAGACAATTCGCGGGGCAGACTCATCTGACCAAACCATAGTACATCTTTCGTCCGCTGCTGGCAGGTATCCCAGTTCTGCATCCATCCAATCATTACACGTCGTCCATCTGGTGTGAGCACAGTCTGCGGTGCATAGAAATCAATGCCATAATCGACAGACTGGTCATGTTGCTCTTGGAATATGCCTTTCTCTTCGTCAAAATCGCCAATTAAACATAAGGTTCCATTTCCATTGTGATATTCAAAGTCCTGCGGAAGCATATCCTGCGGGCTGGTGAGCAGCACCCATTTCCCATCTAGCTGAAAGAAATCCGGGCATTCCCACATTTTTCCAAAACGCTTATTATTAGAAGCCAGAATACTCTTAAAGCTCCACTGAAACCCATCCGGACTTGTATACAGCAAAATCTGCCCACTACCGTCAGACGGACGATTGCCAACTACACAGCAATATGTACCATCCTCTTTCTGCCACATCTTAGGATCCCTGAAATCAAATCTGCTGCTGCCTTCCGGCAGATCCTTTTCGTCAATCACAGGATTCATTTCATACTTTTCATAATCGACACCGTCCCCCACAGCAAGACACTGGGTCTGCACCTCACGAAATCCCCCGCCATACTCATGTTTTTTGTAACGTTCTTTCACTACCCCAGTATACATCAACAAATGTCTGCCATCTGGAAGCGTTATCGCACTCCCCGAAAAACACCCATCCATATCATAGAGCTCATCTGGCGCCAGTGCTGCCGGCAGATACTCCCAGTGCAGCAGATCTTCGCTGACTGCATGCCCCCAGTGCATAGGTCCCCAGTTGGAATCATATGGGTGATACTGATAAAACATATGGTATTTTCCATCATAATACGAGAATCCATTGGGATCATTCATCCACCCCACACGTGCAGCCAGGTGAAAATCCGGCCTCGCTTCCTTGTCAATCTGTTTTTCCATTGTCTCCTCATATTTTCGTGCATCGCGCAAAATATGACTCATCATATCAAAACCTCCATTCTGCCGACAGCCTGCGCATTTGACTGTCAGATCAATATATATTTTTATAGAACAATATCGGAGCAGATACAAATGCAGTTGCAGTTGCAATTTCCACTCCGATATTGATTTCCTATGCACATGGCGGTTCCGTCAAATGTGCCTTCTATTTATATCACTCAGCCTATTTTGCATCCCCTGCTGCTGTATAACGGTCATACGCTGCCTGGTAGATCTCCTGCAGTTTATCCATACCACAGTTGTCTTTCAAGGTAGAAAGATAGCTTTCCCATTCAGCATCTGTCGGTCCGCCTTCTTTAATCCACAGTCCCTCCTGCTCTGACACAGTGCTCTCAAAATCAGGCTTATATCTGTCGATCGTATCTAACTCTTCCTTTGTATATACACAGTCTACAGGATAAGTAACGCTGCTGTCAACATATGTCATCCAATAATCATTCAAATCTGTCAGACGCTCGATCGCGCGGTCTTCCATCTTAAATGTTGTATTATAGTAATCGCTGAGAATCAACTTCGGACCATATACTTCACATTCACCCTTTAACTCACCAGCACTCTTACCAAATTTTTCCTGCGCTTCTTCATCTGTAATGCTGAGCCATACCCCATTGTCGTCTTTTGAGATGAAATAGGTGTCAATCGGTCCATACTGAAGCTGCATCACAATCTCGGGATCATACCACTGGTCAAAGAATTTCAGGAGACTTGCAGGACTCTTACAATCCTTTGTGATATTCAAATTTCCGCTGTTAATACCGCCTCCAGTACGCACAGTTACATTGTGGGTTCCGTCAGGTCCGTCAAGGATTGGAAGGAATACATAATCTTTTGCATACTCGCCCATCACTTCCTCAATATACCACCAAGTCGCAACACCGACATAGCCCTGTGAACATTTGGAAATGAGCTGTGTATCAGACTGGCTGAACATCTCAATATCCATCAGTCCCTCTGCATACCAGTCATGGAAATAAGTAAGCGCGTTACGGTATTCATCTGTTGCACACACGAAATCAACCTTTCCGTCATCGCGCAGAACCAGGTCATTGCAGACATCATTCGGCCAGTTTGTAAAACCAAAGCCAGCATAGAAGATGTTCTGTCCCCAGCACCACTGATCAAAACCAGTACTCATAGGAATTGTGCTTCCTGCATCATTTCCATAATATTTTGCACTCATATCATTATCTTTAAATGCCTTCAGTGCATCATGAAGCTCATCTAGTGTCTTCGGTACCTCCAGTCCCAAATCGTCCAGCCATGCCTTATTGATCATGGAAAACTGAGGAATTGTATAAATACTATAATCGTTTTCTGCACCGATACCAGCAGTTCCCATCTGCTCGCCTGCCGGAAGTCCGTAGATGCCGCCATTGTTCATCGTGATGGCGCTGCGGATATTGGGGTTCTCCTCCAGAATCTTACTTAGATTCGGCATATACTCTTCTGTCAGATATGGTGTCAGGTCAATAAACACACCGTCCTCGCCATAGTTGGTCAGATCATAATTGTTGAAACCGACACCCATAAATGCGTCTGGAAGATCATCTCCTGCAATCTTAATGTTGACCTGCTCTGCCAAGGAATCGCTCATGCAGTTCCATTCAATCTTGATTCCTGCATCTTCCTGCATTTTATTCAGCACTTCATTGCTGTCATACCCTTTACTCAGCGCACTCATGGCACCCATGACCGTGAAATCTGTCTGCGAAGTATCATTACTCGCAACACCAGGCTCCACTGTGCTCGCCTCTTTTCCACCGCCGCATGCTGTCGCTGACAACGCAAGACCTGCAACAAGGGTACAAGAAACCGCTTTTTTCCATAACTTTGTCTTTCCCATAATATTTTCCTTCCTTTCTATTTTTCAGACTAGCCTTTGACTGCACCAGCCATAAAGCCTTTTTCAAAATATTTCTGTACAAACGGATAGATTACCAGCATCGGGGCCGCTGCCACGATAATTGATGAAAACTTGATCATCTCTGTCAGTTTATTCAGTTCTGCGTAACCGCCAGATATCGTACTTGCCTGACTTGCACTTGCAGAACTCTTGATCAGGATATTTCTCAAAATCAAAGGCAATGGAGCTTTCTCCTCACCCGGCAGATAGATCAAAGCTGTAAACCAGTCGTTCCAGTATGCAACCATGCTGAACACGACCATAACTGCCATGATCGAACGGCTCAATGGTACTACAATCTTATAGAATGTTGTCCACTTTGACGCACCGTCAATTCCTGCTGCCTCGATCATTTCCTTGGGAATACTGTTCTCAAAGAAGTTTCTCATAATGATCATATTGCCGACACCAACGCCGCCCGGCAGGAAAAGTGCCCACATGCTGTTCATCAGACCGGTATCCTTAACAACCAAGTAAGTAGGAACCAGTCCTCCCCCAAAATACATGGTGAAGATGAAGAAGATACTCAGAAATTTTCTTCCCGGCAAATCCTTGACACTGAGAGGATACGCTGACAAATACAGCATCAATACTGAAAATACTGTACCAATCACGGTGTACTTAATACTGTTTACATAACCTGTCACAATACGGGAATCAGCAAACACTGCCTTGTAGCCATCTAAAGTAAACTGACTCGGAAACAGGAATGTCTTTCCTGCATATACATCATACGGATTTGACACCGATGCGATCAATATGTAGTACAGCGGATAGGCAACGATGAACAGAGCAACCGCACAGATGGCAACCAGGATAATATCACTTGTTCTCTCGGAAAATCCCGTTGCATTATTGGAATTTGTTTTTGCGCTCATACCACACCTCCTATACAAAACTTGTGTCTTCAGATATCTTGCCGGCGATCTTGTTGACCACGATCAACAGAATGATATTGACTGCTGTATTAAACAGACCAACCGCCGTAGAATAACTATACTTGGCATTTTCAATACCTTGCTGGTAAACATACACGGCAATGACATCACTCGTCGCCTTGTTCAGATCTGTCTGTAAGAGCCATACTTTCTCAAATCCTACATTCATCAGGCCGCCGGCACTCATAATGAGGTTCAGCACCATGATAGAAGTCAGCTCCGGGATATCGATATGGAGTATCCTCTGGAACATAGAAGCGCCGTCCACCTTTGCCGCCTCATAGAGGGAAGTGTCCACATTTGCCAGAGTTGCCATGTATACGATGACTCCCCAGCCTGCATCCTGCCAGATGCCGGAAGCTATGTAGATCGTACGGAACGCAGAAGCTTCTGTCAGGAAATCAATGGAAGTTCCTGCGATCAGGTTGATCAGACCACCTGAAGGACTTAAAAAAATACGGATCATACCACAGATGACCATGGTAGAAATAAAGTGCGGCGCATAGAGCACAGTCTGCGTCAGTCTCTTGAAACGCTGGAACCTCAGCTGATTCAGCATCAGTGCCAGGACAATCGGAATCGGGAAGCTCCACAGCAGGCTGAAGAAACTCAGCAGCACTGTATTCTTGATCATACGTGCGCAGGTCGGTGCGGTGAAGAACCGCTCAAACCATTCCAGCCCAACCCATTCACTTCCGAACATACCGCGGCTGGCTTTGTAATCCCTGAATGCAATCTGGATACCATACATTGGAATATACTTGTAGATCACCGTCAATACAACGGGAACCAGAAGCATCACATACAACTGCCAGTTATCGATGATCCGTCGTTTCAGTGACTTACCGCCCTGCAAAACTGCCGGATTTGCAGCAATTGACTTGTCTTTACTCATACTTTCTCTCCTTTCTTTTTGTAAACAAGCAAAATTGATAAGTTACTTTTTCATGAAATCAACAATATTGCTTATGAAAATTATCGGAAAATATTTCATATTTATTTATCTTTTTCATGAAACGTTATTTTTATTGCTATAGTTACAATATCATTTTCTTTATATGAAGTCAATAGAGTTTTTATAATTCCATAGCTAATTTAATACTTTTAGCTGTTTTATACAGTTCAAATTGTATATTTTGTATATGTTACGCTCTTATTTTATTCATGAAACGTTTCATGAATAAAATATCTTAAATCTCCTTTACAAATGATTATGTATGAATTATAATTAAAATCAGAATAAAAGAAATGGTGCGCCGCTTTTTAGCGTTTCACATATACTTTCATGACTTTTTCATAATCGCGGCAGTCAACCATTCCTACTATAACAATATAGGAAAGAGGACTTATATGAATATCAAGAAGGAATCTTCTGCCCCTACAATGAAAGATGTCGCCCGCGAAGCCGGTGTTGCCCTCGGCACAGTGTCCAAGGTTGTCAACGGACTGCCTGTAGGCGACTCCTATAAGCTTCGTGTGGAGAACGCTATTCAGAAATTAAACTACCAGGTCAACAGCTATGCGCAGGGTCTTAAAGCGAACAAAACTTATACAGTAGCATTATTGATCCCAAACACAGTGGAACCTTTTTTTTCTGCGCTTGCCTATCATATCAATATTGCACTTTTAAGAAGGAAATACCGAATGCTGCTCTGCTGTACTGACTTTGATCTGACACAGGAGCAGGAATATATCACAATGGCGCAGCAAAATAAAGTAGACGGGATTATCGGCCTGACCTACAATCCGAACCTGATCATAGAAGAAAACACACCTTTTGTTGCCTTTGACCGATCTATGGGTGCGAATATCCCATGTGTATCCAGCGATAATTTTGCCGGCGGACAGCTTGCCGCCGAGAAACTGGCTGACTTTGGCTGCAAGAATGTCGCCTTTCTGCGGATCGGTTCTTCCCTAAACAACGACCCCAACAAGCGAAAGGCCGGCTTTGAAAACGGCTGTCTTTCCCGTGGACTGCAGTATGAGATGAAAATATTAAATGACGGAGAATCTTATGAGGAGTTTGAGAACTTTCTTACAGAACATATTCATGACGGAAAACTATCCTTTGACGGAATCTTCTGTGTGACGGACGGTCTCGCCTTTTCCGTGATCCAGACATTGCGTCAGCTTGGACAGCGCGTCCCGGAAGATGTGCAGGTCATCGGTTTTGACGGTATTCGCTACTTTGGATTCAAAGAATATGTGTGCTCTACCATCGTACAGCCGCTGCCGGAAATAGCAGAAATGTGCGTCGAACTGCTTTTGCGGGAAAATATGACGGCAATTCCTCCGCTCGTCTGTCTCCCGGTCACTTACGCATACGGCGGAACCACATCTGAAAACAGGAACAGGGAGTGATACAGCATGCGCATTGGAAATATAGATGATCTGGAGAAAACAGGAAACTCAGAAGACCTGATCCGCATCATACAGTCAGAAGAATACAAGAACCTCAGCAAATCAGAAAAACGCAAAAACTGGTGGCATTACTATAAATGGTATGTGATCTGCGGTGTTATCCTGTTTGGAATTGTCTGCGATTTAATTGGAAATGCCCTAGGACTCTGGCAGTCTTCTCCTGATCTGCAAGTTGCATATGTTGGCGAAACAGTGCTCCCGCAGGATACGATCACTGCTCTGGAAAATGCCTTTGCATCTATAGCCGGGGACTTCAATGGAGATGGAAAAGTAATTGTACGGATTAACCAGTATGCCAATAATAGCCAGAGCACAGACACCGATGCAGCATATTTTGGTACTGCTTCTGAAATTACATTGATCGGCGACATTTCAGACTGCGAAAGCTATTTTTTCCTGATGGACGATCCTGACAGTTTCCAGCGGACGCATCAGCTTCTTGCCTGCCCTGACGGAAGCTGCCCTGACAAGACGGATCAATCCACTGATGACAAGGTCATTTTATGGTCAGACTGTTCTGCGCTTTCCGAATTAGATCTGGGTTCTTACGCTATTAACGTATTTGGACAAAGTATAACAGGAAGCAATCAGGAACTGCTCTCCGGGCTCTACCTCGGAAGACGCTGCTTCTATACTGATACCCGGACAGACAATGTGGAACAATGCAGTGCTTTATGGGATATCCTCACTAATAAATAAAAAGGGAGCGTTCAATCATGATATTAAATACAAAATACATTCTATGCTTTATGTGTATGACACTGATGCTTACCGGCTGCTCACTAACCTCTTCCCTTCTGGAAAAGGAGCCGATTGAGAATACTCCATATTTAGCGCTCGGCAGACATCTCGAGGTCAACAATACAAACGAGAGCCTGATCCTCTATGATTACAAGGAAGCTCTTGCCGGCGATGGATTGTATTATGCAACATGGAGAATTGGAGATGCGAAACCCTACGAAAACAGCGATGGCGATACTGTGGACTTGTATGATGCCCAACTCTATCTGCTATTGGGGGAATTCACCGGCAATGAAAAGGCGCAGGAGAACAGGGACGCATGGCTTGACAGGGGAAAAATCAGCTATGAGATTTCAGACGAAAAAGAGATTGACTGCAACGGTCAGACATATTTGATGATAACATACACCTTCCAAAACGAAAGCAATCCATATGTCCGCGGTGTGTCAGCTTTTGCCGTCCATGACAAACTTGCTGTGTGCGCAGAATTGACGTGCCAGAAGGATTTTACAGAAGATTTGGAAACCATATTAACCGACTTTCTGGAGAACTGCACATATCCCTCTGACTGATGTAAAGCAGCGGTAAACCAATATCAGCAATTCAGAACCAAGTAACTAAAATTGATGAAAGGATGAAAAACTTATGTGAACAAAACACAATTTGTTCCAAAAGCTCCTCTCCCGGGTTCTTGCAGCAGCCAATGGCGCTCTCCTGCATTCGCCAATGACTATACTGCAGCCGACGCAGAACAGATCTTCCCGAAGGCTGACAGCCAAGGCATCTCTGTTCTCGTAGAAAGAGGTACAGCAAAAGCTGATATTGCCATTTGTCCAATGAAGAGTATCTGGAACACCAACTAGCTCCCGCTAAAGGACTTGGCTTCTCTTTATTCTTCAAAAAAACGCCTATACCAGTTCCAGAAAAGACAACAATCTTCGTCCTAACTCCCCTGGTGATATGCCATTCTTATGATATCATCAATCTTCGTTTCCTGAAGCCCTATCTCCTTGATGGGCGCAGTATGAGAAATATCCTCAATCAGCTGGGCAGCAGTAATTTCATCCTTTCTGAACTTGTAGACGGCTCTGGCTTCATCTACAGAAATTAACTCAGCCTTTGGATGCAGGATGGTAGCAGGATGATAAAAATCAATGACAAGGTGACGATACGGAGCAATTCTGTCGATCAGGTTGTCCAAAGAGCCATCCTCAATGATCTTTCCATTATTTATAATAATCAACCGCTTGCATAGTTCCTGAACATCACCCAAATCATGCGTAGTCAGGATGATCGTTGTCTTGCTGCGTTCATTGATTTCTTTGATAAATTTTCTGACAGAATATTTTGCCTCCACATCAAGACCGATCGTTGGCTCATCTAGAAAGAGAATTTCAGGGGAGTGGAGCATAGCCGCCACCAAATCGCCACGCATTCGCTGTCCTAATGAGAGCTGACGCACCGGAGTATCTATAAATTCACTGATTTGGAAGATTTCATCCAGCATTTTTATATTTTTTTCATAAAGGATATCGTCAATTTGGTAAATCCGTTTTAACAAGTCGAACGTTTCACCCAGACGCAGATTCCAATTCAACTGGCTGCGTTGTCCAAATACGACACCCAGGTTCCTTACCACCCGTTTACGATCCTTTTGCGGCGATATACCGTTGATCAGAATTTCACCGCTAGTAGGCTGCATAATGCCGGAAAGCATCTTCACTGTGGTACTCTTTCCCGCACCGTTGGGTCCAATATAAGCTACGATATCTCCTTTCTCTATTTCAAATGAGATATCATCCACAGCTCTGACATATTCTGCATCCTGCACAAAGAGATTTTTCACCGCACCTCTAAGCCCTTTCTCTTTTTTGATCTTTTTATATTCTTTCACCAGATGGCTGACTTTAATAATATTCATGGAAGGTTCTCCTGTTTTCTTCATTTGCGTAATTAACTACCTGCACTCTCATACCTGTACATTCCAATACGAAAAAATGCGCAGCTCAGTGCAAACATAAGGATACCCACTCCCAGGCTGATCACTGCCATAGGAATAGGAATGACGCTTTCCTCCATACCCAGCATACCTTTTACCGGATAAAAAGTAATCCATGCCAAAGGCAGGAGAAATGTGAATAACACCTGCGCCCATTTGGGATATATCGTAAGGGGATACATGGATACTCTCTCAAAAAGAGCCCCAACCATGTCCGTAAAATTCGCTGTATTCTTCGTCCAGAAAGACAGTGTTCCGCAAAAAATCCAAACTGCGCCTCTGATCAGCGTCCCGCCAATCAGAGTAAACAGAATCATGAAAACATTTGTAAAATTCACCGCCATATGTACCTTCGCACAACCATAGAAAAATACCATCAGTCCGGGAATCATGTCAGTAATGCCGATTAAATTAAAATCCTCAAACAGAAACTGAAACAACACCCCCATAGGACTCAGCAAAAACATGTCATACTCACCCTCGACCACACAATAAGCCATATACCAGGTCTGAATAAAAAGTACTACTGCCATCCCATGGCTCAGGACAGACATGCCGTATAAAAACGCCAGACTTTCATATCCCCAACCACCCAAACTGCCAAAGGAATCCACTACAAACTTAATGGTAGCAAACCCCACTACCCATTGAACGCAGTTGGCAAGTACATGACCAATCAACATGAACGGATATTCCAGCCGGGATTGGATGGAAAGTCTTGTAAGCACAGCCGCCACTGAAATGTAATACTTGATTTTTTTCATCATAAGTCACCCCCCTTGAATCAGGACAGACGCAGTCGCCTTTTTTTGTACAATATCAAATATCAGCCATAACGCCAGACACCAGAACAATTGAATCCCTGTGCGTTGCAGCATCTCCCCATATGTATACTGACCAATGTAAATTCCAAGCGGAAGCTGATAGATATTTACGAAAGGCAAAAACTCAAGGAACACCCGGAATCCCTCCGGAAAGAACCAAAGTGGAATAACGCTGCCTGAAAGGAGCTTCATAATGAACCCTTTCACATTTCTTATAGGACCCATGCTGATCACCCTAAAAGCTAACATTCCCAAAAGTGCCGCCAGCAGCCAGTTAATCAAATAGCCGATACAAAAACTTAAAAGAAAAAGTATAAAGTGACCAGTTGATGCAGGTACAGGAAATCCAAACATCGCAGCAGCAAGAATAATCAGTGGAACTGCAACCTGAAAAAAGGCAATCACCATATCGCCTAGATCTTCCGCCAGATAGATACCATAAGTGCTCACCGGCTTTAACAGATCAAGCGCCACGCTGCCGGATCGAATACTGCTCTCAATCCGTCCTTCCACTCCCATGGTCATCAGATTACCCATGATGACAGATATGATCGTATAAGTGATCATATCCTGTTCACCAACTCCCGAAACGACCTCTGCCCCACCATAGGCGGCCTTCCAGAAACACGCCATAGCAAACATGAGCAGACATTGGATCAATATAGTGGAAATGACATTGAACCGATAAGCCAAGGCAGACTGTATCCGAATCTTTACAATAAATAAATATGCTTTCATCAAAATACAAACCTCCCACTCAACACGAAACGATTCACAAGTTCGTTTGCATTATACTCTATTCCCAATAATTAGTCAATTTAATTACTTCAATAAATACAGAAAGACAGTAAACACTTATCTGGATAAAGGAGACGTACGTTTATTTTCCATGAAATTAATAAAAGTACTTATGAAATAATCTCATAATCTATTTCAAATATATATCATTTTTCATGAATCATTTTTTTATTACCAATAT
>CAMWLV010000056.1 GCA_947175175.1 uncultured Lachnospiraceae bacterium | reverse complement strand
TGTGCTGTCCTTTACATTCAGTCCATCGATTCCAAGTCCCTTTGTGTCAAGTGCATCAATCTGTACAGAGATCTTGTTGGTCATGTCCGCGTCTGCACCTACATGAAGAGCAAATGTCAAACCTTCTTTTCTGTCTACAGTACCCTTTGTGAGCGTAAACTCAACCTTACCATTTGTGGCTGTCGTAGGAGCCGTACCCGCAACAGCTGATTTCTTCGTAGCGCCAACACTACTTGCCAGCTGCAGTTCCTGATTAATCAATTCATATGCCTTCTCAGCAGTAATTACCTGTGGTCTGTCTTTATCAACTGCTACATCTCCTGCTGCACCAGTATCATTACCAGTTGTTGCATCTTTCATGGCTGTCAGTGTTTGGCCTTTGTATACTGCTGTACTTCCAACGCCTACTTTTGCTGCAATATTGGCTGCTGTCAAGATGTTCTTATCTGGATTCTCATCAGCGCCAACTGTATACTGTGTTCCATCAACTGTAACTACCTCTCCAGCTGATGCATTTGCAATAGAAGCCTTTACTGCTGCTTGATTGCCACCGATTGTATACTCTGTGCCGCCAATCTTGATGGTATCACCAAGCTTTAACGCATCCATCGTAAATGTAGCCTTTGTCGTATTTTGTGTCAATGTGCCTTCAATACCAGCATCATGAGCATCTACTGTAACAGTCTTGGTATCCTTGTCACCCTTCAACAGATATGTCTCGTTGAACTTGGTTGTCTCAGAAACACGGTCAATCTCTGTAAGGAGCTGATCTACTTCATCCTGGATTGTCTGACGGTCAGAAAGAGCGTTTGTGCCGTTAGAAGCCTTTACTGCCAGTTCGTTCATTCTCTGTAACATGTCATGAACTTCTGTCAATGCACCTTCTGCTGTCTGCACTGCACTGATACCATCCTCAGCGTTCAATGAAGCCTGTGAAAGTCCTCTGATCTGTTTTCTCATTTTCTCGGAAATTGAAAGACCTGCCGCGTCATCAGCTGCCCTGTTTACCTTGTAACCAGAAGAAAGCTTTTCTGCTGACTTTGAGAGAGTTCCCTGTGTGATACCTAACATTCTGTTAGAATTCATAGCTCTGAGATTGTGCTGTACTACCATAAATAGTTACCTCCTTGTTTCTGCCTCCCCCAGATATCCTTATCTGAGGTGTGTCATGAGTAAATCCTTTTACCCGTTATTATGACACGCGCTTTTTATTCCTTTATTCAGTTTTATTTATAATATCCGAATCCGGCTGGCTGGCGCGCCTGCTTATACAGTCTGATTCGATTATTAACAATAGGAAGTTATTGGTTACTCATTATGTAACCTATGTATTTGTAATTTATATTACACCAATTCTTTTTATTATGCAACCCTTGCGGTAAAATTCAGAATATTCTGAATTTTACCGCAGATCACACTATAGTTATAAATAATTACTTAGCTAATCTGTGTTATTTTAGCTTATTTTATTTTCATTTGGAAATTATAAAACGAATAGACTTTGCAAATTTGTTATGTTATACTTAAGTCGATACAACAGTCTATTTCAATACAGCGGAGGTGATTGTATGCCAAGTAATGCAGAAATTGTGAAGGACACTGTGGAACAGTTCAAAAAAGTGCAAAGATATATGCTGTTGGCAAGAGAAGAAAATGCTACAAAGACATATTCTGAATTGAAGGACGACTATATTTCCCTAAAGGCTGTTCTCAATGTAATGGGTGTAAACCTGACGGATATCGACAAAATAAAAGAGTAACCTCATACAGAATGTGAACAGGGTTGTGAATACGCGGACTGGTGCAAAACTGTTACATTGATTTCCATCATTAGGAAAGGAGACTGTATCATGGCATTTGCTCAAGAAAAATATTATACTGTAGAGGATTTTTATCACATACCCGAAGATATCCGGGCGGAACTGATCAACGGTGAGCTCACCTACATGGCGGAACCAAGTTGGATTCACCAGGAAATATTAATGGAATTAAGTACTCTGATCAACAACTACATTAAATCCAAAAAAGGACACTGTAAAGTGTACCCTGCGCCATTCAGTGTGCAGCTGCGAAAAAGCGAAGACACTGTCATCGAACCTGACATTTCTGTGATCTGTGATAAGAATAAGTTGAACAGCCGCGGCTGCATTGGCGCTCCTGACTGGATCATCGAGATCGTATCCCCGTCCAATCCGGAGCACGACTATATTGACAAACTCATCCTCTACACCAAAGCCTCCGTCCGTGAATACTGGATTGTTGACCCACAAAATCAGAATATCCATATCTACACTCTGGAGCCTAAGCATTTCAGCGTGAAAGTATACACATTTCGCGACACGGTCAAAGCCGGAATCTACGAAGACCTATTCATTGACTTTGCGGCTTTTGACTTGGACGAACTATCTAACAGCGAGTAATGAACTGACGAAAAGAGCAGCATCCCGGCTGCTCTTTTATTTTGTACCATTTCACATATAATCTCTATTTTCCAAACAGGCTTGCGAGCTGCTCCATGCCTTCCATGTTTGCAGATGCTTCCTTGTTTGCTTCCTGTATCTGAATATATACTTCCTTGCGGTATACCGGTACCTCCTTGGGTGCACTGATACCTATTTTTACCTGCTCGCCTTTGATATCGAGCACTGTGATCTCAATATCGTTATTGATCATCAGGGCTTCGCCCTTTTTCCTTGATAGTGCCAGCATATCTTTCACCTGCCTCCTTTGATTGTCTTATGCCTGTACTGCCTTCTGTGCCATCAGCTGTTCGTAGATGGCGTGCTTCACACTGTATGCATCGTCATCACAGATCAGCTGTACTGCCTTGAGGTTCTCTATGCTGACAATAATCGGTGCCTTGAGGTTCACTGTGGTCTTGGTGATGTCCTTGGGCACGGTCACTGTGACAAACATCAATATATTCTCACTGTCAAGATTGTCTCCAAGCGGCTTCAACAGCTCCGCTTCAAATTTCGGACTATAGCCCTGTATCACGAGGTCGGGATTCATGACTGGCAGGGCAAATCCTGGCTCCTGCAAGGACTGCAGCCACTTAATGCTCGAGTCTGCACCTTTCTCCTCATTGTAGATCAGAGTAAAGTCCCTCAGATCAGGAAATCCTAAAATGCCATGGTCAAAGCGGATAATCTTATCATCCTCGATTGCAATCCTGCCGAATATTCTAGTATTTACTTCTACCATTTTACCATTATGCTCCTTTCAAAGTTTGCAACTCTGTGTCAATTTATTTTATCAGCGTATGAAGTCAAGCAGAGAGGTCTGCATGGTATAGCTGATGGCAGACAAAGCTGCCTGATAGGTCATCTCAATACTCTTAAGCTGAATAACAAGGTCGGTGTAGTCTGCGTCCTCATTCTCGCTGACGAGCTCACCAAAGTTGGTCTGCTGCATCTCCAAGCGGCTCTGCACCATGTCGAGCCTGGCGAGTCTTGCACCACAGTCTGTCTCTGCCAGCTGTGTCTTTGCAAAGTATCCGTCACAGTCTTTCACGAGCTCATCACAGCGCTTGTTGATCTTGTCAAGCACACGTGTCATCGCTTCTTCCAGGGCTTCTTTCTGACGTGTGAGTTTCAGTGCATCATCGCCTTCATACTGCTCGGATTTGATCAGTTTCTCAACCTCTTCCAGACTGGTCTGGTAGCTGCCGTACTCCTCCAGCATGGAGATGACTTCCTCGACATCTCTGCCCAATGCGTGAGAGAATGCCTCGTCTGCTGTTGTGTTTACCTGAAGTGTCTGGTTGTTCCCAACATCGTACTCGATGATCTGTCTTCCTTCCTTGCTGGGATCTTCGAGGAATTTCTCATTATATACGAGTGTCTTCTCTTTTCCTGACGCGGTCTTGCCCTCGCGCTCTGTGTAGAAATAATGCACTGGATCAAGGTCGTTCTTTTTCCATTCTGACTTGTCGTAGGTCACGCGCAGTTCGGTGTCGGACGGAAGATGCTTAAACCGCTCTGCGATTGTCTCTCCAAACAGAATCTCACCTGTCTCTGCAATGAAAGATATCGCATTCTTATCTTTCACGACTGACATATATGCATCGTTGGTTCCAGATGCATAGATATTTTCCGGCTCTATCGTAAATGAGGTCTTGAACTTCTTGTCAAATTCTACTGTGCTGGTGCCATCTGCGTTCTTGGTTACTTTGCTGCCGATGGATGCGGTTTCCTTGGGTTGAAGATTCGGATTGTTATTTTCAAATTTAATTGTGCCATCTTCACCAAAAGAAAATTTTGTGTTTGCTGGAATTGGAGCAGGATTACCATTAGCATCAACTGGTACGTCCGTTCCTTTTATAATCCTAAAATTATATGTAGTATTGTTTTCATCCGTCACAGTAAACACTGCCTCATTCGGCACCTTATCTGTATCAATTGAGACATACGCCGTCATTGATGTTGTGGAAAGTTTTACCTTATCACCGTCATATACTGTATCCGACATATATCCGATATCAATATTGGACTCATACTCAACAGGCTCTACTGGCTTTCCGTCTGCATCAACCTTCTTCTTCAGATCAAGATCCCCATACGCCAGCCGTTTCCGATAAATATAATTACTTGATATCTCGTCTTTGGTAATATCCTTTACGTCCTTGAAGTTCCCTTCATTAATCGTATTAATATCGCCCGCGTAGACAAAAGTCATCTTGTCGATCGTGTCATTATTAAACTGCTCTGTGATCCTGTTCTTCTCCGTCTTCGCCGCTGTAACGGTCAGCGGCATATCCGTGCGGTAGCCCGTAAAGATGCTTCTGCCGCCGCTGTCTGCATTACCTGTGGAGTAAATCTCCTCCATGGCTTTTCTCAAGTGGGTGATGACTGCCTCCCTGTCTTTTACTGTCTTGTAACTGCTCTTTGCAGAGATAATATTGTTCCTGATATCATTTGTCAGAATTTCATTCACTGTATGGAGCGCGGACTGTGTGAGCTCGAGCCAGCTCTGTGCATCCGATGCATTTTTCTCATAATACTGGTCAATCTTGTCAAGTGAAGAATTGAGCTTCAGGGAGCGAATCGCGATAACCGGATCATCAGAAGGTCTTGTGATCTTCTTGCCTGTTGACATCTGGTTCGTCAATTTCTCCTGACGCGATTTATTGATATTCAGATTTCTAAGCGATGTATTCTGCATCATCTTAGACGTGATTCTCATTGCCATATATTAAACCTCCATTTTATGCTTTATACCCCAGTCTGTGTAATCAGTCTGTCATAGCACTCATTCAACACGGATATCATCTTGCTTGCCAGATTGTAGGCATTCTGGAACTTGATCATATTTGCTGCCTCTTCGTCGGAGTCCACACCGCTGATTGAGTAGCGGCTGTTTGCGATGGATTCCTCGATGTTTGCATAAATCTCCTGAAAACTGTTGGCACTCTGCGCATTCAGTGCAGAGTCGCCCATAAGACAGATTAAGAAGCTCTGTGCATTGCATCCCCTGAATGTCATTTTGTCCTTGTTCGTTGACAAATCTTTGAGGTTGTCGATGATATCGTACTTTCCTGGTCCCTCTACCTCGCCTGTGTGTGTGGCGAGTGTGCTCGCATCATTCTCAATCGACCGCTCCACATTGAAGTTTCCTGCTGTCAGCATGAAATAACCTGTGCCTGCTGCACTGTCGTAACTCTTTTCATAGAGCGATGTCCCCTGGAGGTTATACTGTTTTCCTGTCACACTGTTGTCACCTGTAAAAAAGATAGCGCCTTCATGTGTATTGCCATTATAATCTGTAGCGTTCTCCACGCCGTATATTTTATTAAAATTATATGCGTAATCGCGCACCCACTCGTTCATCTGCTCGAGATAGTACGGGATTCCCTGATAGTTGACCTGTTCGCCAACCTTTGCATTATTTCCGATAATCGTGCCATCGGGCATTGAAGGATTTCTCGACTTATCCTCCGACAATTTGAATGTATAATATGTATTGCCGTCTTCATCGGTCTCAAATGTAAAGCTGTCATAGTAATACATTTCGCCGCTCAGCATGATCTGTCCATTTGTGTTTGGAAGAGTACTCTTGGACATATCATTCAGGTAGCTTTCAGTCGTCTTAACTGTCACTGTCCCATCCATTCTGTCCACATCCGCGATCTTTCCATGAAATGCCTCGTCGTTATTGCCATCGCGCATCTCATACAGACCTTTGAGCTCGCCCCTTATGTTCCTGGCGTTGAGCCCGAGATCGGATTTCGTGTCTGTCCATATCACATCGTACAGACCATCAACATCGTTCTGGTTTGCCTTTTGCCAGGGCTCTCTCTGCACACATTCCAGTTTTCTGTATTCATAGCCATTTACAAGTGTCTGACCGCCTGCGATCGATACAATGTACTCATTAATATTGGTATCATCACCGCTGGTATCTTTGATCGGTCTTTCCTCACACTGTACATCCACCACAGCTGAAAGCTGATCGATCAACAGGTCACGCTTGTCGCGAAGTTCATTGGCAACTGTATTTCCATTCGCCTCCACCATATTGATCTGCTTGTTCAGAAGTGTGATCTGCTGTGCGACACTGTTGATCTCATCCACTTTAATCTTGATCTCATCATTGATGTCCGTCTGCATCTTCTGAAAATTGTCGTATAAAATGTTAAAATATTCACAGAGGTTTCCCGCCTTTCCAATAAATTCAAGCGCGAAATCCACTTCGTCTGTATGGTTTGAGAGGGAGTCCATGGCGGAATGGTACTCGTTAAAAATCGTGGTAAAACCTTTGATCTCGTTGGTTCCTCTCTCATCCATCAAATATTGTTCTATAATTGCACAGTAGTACTGTTTCTTGTCATATTCACCGAGCTTGGAATTGTTCGTCCAGTATTTTTCGTCATAGTAGATATCCCTTACTCTCTCTGCGCCAAGGGTATCCACGCCGGCTCCAATGCAGCCATGGCTTGCAAATGCGCGCATCGGATCGGATGCTGTCTGGTTGATGATCTGTCTGGAATACCCTACTGTCTCAATATTCGCGATATTGTTTGCAGTGGTATTCAGCGCGGCATTCGATGCTACCAGACCCGAGTACGCTATATTTAATCCCATAAATGCTGATCCTGTTCCCATTAATCTATACTCCTCCATATATACTTGGGATCTGTCGTGAAATAACCTTTCCTTTTAAAAGTTATTTCGTGACAGCCCCTTACATGCATCCCACACCTGTGAAGAAACATTATGCCCCCATATTTAACAGCGTATCGAGCATGGAATTGATCACGTTAATGTACCGGCTTGCCGCATTGTATGCATTATGGTACATGATCATATGCTCGAGCTCCTCGTCCGAAGATACACCAATGACCGTCTGACGTTCATTGTCAGCCTGCTCCATCGCAAGCTGCTCAAATTCATACAGCTGTCCAAATACATATCCCGAGTTCGTCGCCTGGGCGATCAGATCTTCATAACACTTCTCAAAGCTGCTGATATCCGTCGCTTTGGGATTCAGGTAAATTCCTTCTTCTGCAAAAGCTTCCACAAACTTCTTGCCGATATTGTAGTCTACCGAATTCTCCTGCCATGTGAATCCGAGCAGGGATGGAGACTGCAGAAGCTTTTGATTGATTTTCATATTACTGCAGTTGTACAGCGTTTGCGGTGCATTCGCATCCTCCTCAATGTACTTCCAGTACATATTGGGAACCGGCTCCTCGTCATCGTCATAAATCTGATACAGCTTTACGCCCTGCGCCTTTAATAAGTCCGCCTCAGTACTGCTCAGAATCACTTTCTCATACCCTGAACCGCTCTCCTTCTGGAACATCTGCATCGGTGAGCCGTCCTCGTTGCACAGATATTTTGTCTTGGGATCACAATTTGCTGCGATCACTTCATTGATCTTGGTCGCAATTGCGTGGACAAGATTATCAAACTCTGCTTCTATGTTCATGAGGATAGACTTTGATATATAGTCATTGTAATATTTGAGTCCATCCTTCTCATCATACTTGTCTGCGCTGATCCTAAGCTTATCGAGTTTCTCGTCAGTGCATGCCCCCACTTCGAGATCCGTATAATTTGCCACATGATCGCCTCTTGCCAGCAAAAGTGCTCTGAGCGATCCCACATCTGTCTTCGCCCCCGTCGATATTTCGTCCTTCAGGTTAAATACCTGAGCGCTTTCATAATCTGGGACTTTATTACCTTTTTCGTCTGTGGTATAGGTCAGATTCTGCTTCCAATAGGGTGTCACAAATCCTGTGTCTTTGTCAGTAGAGACCTCCATCTCGAACACACATGCCTCATTCACAAGGCTTGTGCCGTTGAAGAGCACTGTCACTGCGGTATTCGGTTCCTCAGTGTATGTAATATTGCCATAACCTGCAAGTGCATCAAGCAGCTGGTCACGCTCGTCGCGAAGGTCATTTGCATTCTCCACGCCGCCGCATTCTATTTTCATGATTGCTTTATTCAGTTCAAAAATTCTGTTTCCAATGGAATTAATATCTTTGATGGAATCCTTTATCTGTGTGTTCAGATTGTTCTGATACTCCTGAAAGGATTGGTAAACAGATGTCGCATTCTCTATAAAGCTTGCCGCCTTTGACATCAGTACAGACATATTCACAGTGTTATTCGGATCCTTCGACAGCTCCTGCATCGCATTCCACAGTCCAGTCGTTCCCCACACAGACTCCTTAAATGCCGCTCCATCGAGCTCACCCAGGATATCTTCGATCTGAAGGATCGCCGAATATGATATTTCATAATAGTTTGACCTACCGTACTCCTCGCGGTACGCCATATCGAGAAATGTATCCCTGACATGTCTGCATTCGGCATATTTGGCGCCAGTTCCTACCTGCTGCTGCCAGCCCCTTAGCGAACGCCCTCCATAAGTGTATGTAGAATCGGCATTTGCCACCTGCTGGCGGACATATCCGGGTGTATTCAGATTTGATAAGTTGTGCGCTACGGTATTGAGCGCACTCTGCGACGTGCGTATGCCGCTGTCGCCTAAATATAATGATCCAAACAAAGACATGGTATCTCTCACCTCGTGTTTCGTCGTTATTGCTTCGCGTCGAAACTACCATGAAAGATACCAAGCGATTGTCCGTTTGTATATGCATTCTTATTATAATTGGCTGTTTGCGGCGCAGACTTCATCGCTCGTATCATATCGAGGTTAAAATTCACCATATCCAGCCGTTCTGAAAGGAGCAGCTGGTTTTTACCATTCGTCTCCCTCAGCTTGTCTATGGTCGCCCTCAAGCGTTTCTGCACGTCCGTAAGCTTTCGCTGTTGGTCGGGCATTGATTCGAGCATCTGAATCAGGTCTATAAGTTTCAATGTTTCAACATCCCTGTTAACTACGTTGGCAATATCAGCCAGAAATTTATCTCTTTTCTTCTCCATTGCCTGGATTCTGCCTACGATCTCCTGTTCTTCCTCCATGATTTTTCCCAGGTTTTCGATGTCTCCCGCCACAATAACGGAAGTTTTGCTCTCCGAGAGTGTCACGAGCTTTTCATACTCCGCATTCTCACCGTCGAGCACGTCAATCAAGTTTTCCAATAAGCTTGCCACCTGTACACCTCACTGTCATGTCATGGCATCTTAGAATAAGCCATTGTACTTCTCTAACAGCTTTCCTGCAAAATCCTCCATGTCTACCTCATAAGTGTCGTTGTCTATGCGCTCCTTAATGGAACTTACAAGACTCTGGCGCACGTCAGGCGTTGCTGCGATTGCCTTTTTTGCTGCGGAAGCATCCTGAGCCGTCGCTGAGAGCATGAGCTGATCCTTGAAGCTTGCTCCTGCTGCCTTCTTCTCAGTTTTGGTTAACTTTTTTGTTCCGTAGATCTGCTGTATTTGATTATAGGCATCTATACGCATACCGGACTCCTCCTTCCCAACTAGTCAATTATTTATGTTATCAGTTCTTTTATACTTAGTTTATCGGATTATTTTTCATTTACTTTATACTTTTTTGCAAATTTAATCTCAGATATCGCTGTCTGTCTCTGTCTGGCCTGTGATACGGTGCATCGCCATAATTCCCCTGATCGTGCGGAATATATAAGGTTTGAGCTCATCGATCCCTACGGGCTCACTGTACAGAATGGCGCTGTAGCAGGTTGCGCCCACGAGCTCAATCATCATAAACACCATCACCTCGGGATTCTCGAACCTGCCCTCATCACCAAACATGGAATGGTAAATGTCGTAGAAATCGACTTCACTGTCCTCCCCTGCCCCGATGAGCACATTTTTGAACATACCCCAGCTGAGGTTTTTGGAGATGAACCCCAGAAGTGTCTTGTTCTCCACAAGCTGGTTGATAATATTGTCAATCAGGAAGATTACCCGTTCCTCAAGCTCAGTAATGTCCGTCGCCTGAAGGGCGAGATCTGCCCGCTTAAATACCTCACCTGACTTGTGAGCGATCAGTTTATTCCTGATATCATATTTGTCCTTGAAATACAGATAAAAGGTTCCCTTTGCCACTCCTGCATCTTCTACGATATCCGATATGGAGGTTTTCTGGATACCTTTGCTGGTAAAGAGCCTGAATGCAGTCTCCAGAAGGGATTCTCTCTTCATCTGTTTGTTCTTATCTATTTTGCTCATTTTCTTATTGTATTACCTGCAGATTCGTTTGGTTGGTCTTGCACGTTTTGTTATCATAACGATACTAGTATACCAGCTTTTGATTCAAACCACAATGGGTTTACATAATTTTTTTGCATAAAATAACTTACTTATTTCTTAATTCCCTTTTCTTATGAGGTTTGCCGCTCCAATGATGCCTGCATCATTTCCAAGAATCGCGCATCTCACCGGCGGTACAAATGCCCTGTCACCGCCAAAGCACAGAAAGCTTAGATGCTCCTCCACCGACTTCGTCAGACGGCTTCCCTGATTGCAGATGCCGCCTGACAAGAGTACGACATCCGGACGGAAGATATTGACATAGTTTGCGATCGCTTCCGCAAGATATGTATAGTAGTTCTCCACGACCTCCTTTGCCGCCTGGTCGCCCTCAAGTGCTGCATCAAAAGGGATTTTTCCATTCATGTTCTCAATTTTTCCACCGCACATCTGATTCATCAAAGACTTTTTGTCTGCTGCGGCTGCCCGCTTTGCATCGCGAATCAGCGCCGTGGCAGACGCATACGCCTCCACACAGCCGCGTCTGCCACAGGTACAGGGCTCACCGCCAAGAATCATGCTGATATGCCCGAGTTCCGCGCCTCCTGCATTGCTTCCTTCAAAGACTTTTCCATTCAGAATAATACCGCCGCCGACACCCGTTCCAAGCGTAAGCAGAATCGCGTTTGACACATCTTTTGCAGCTCCTGCCTTCACCTCACCCAGCGCTGCACAGTTTGCATCGTTGGATATGCGGATCTCACAGGAAAAATAATTTCCAAGTTCCCGCACAAGTGCCACATTCTCCCAGCTGATGTTGTTGGAGTAACGCACGATACCTGCCTCCGCGTCCACAAGCCCAGGGCTTCCGACACCAATGCCTGCAAGTGCGCTCTCGTCTATCTTTAACGTTTCCATCAGCTGCTTTACGAGTCCTGCCATGTCTGCTATGACTTCCTCCGCCGGGCGCTCTGCCCCTGTTGGCGCCGATGTCTGCGCTACAATTTTCTGACTTCCGTCAATGATCCCTGCTTTGATATTGGTTCCACCAAGATCGATTCCTGCTCTGTACATTTTCGTATCCTCCCATTAAGAAATTTTCAAAAATATTTCGTTAATCCCTTCATAATACCCGACCGTGACAATCGTCCTGTCATCACCCATACCTGGAAAGACATACTTCTTGAAATACGGCGTCGTCTCCAGAAGGGGATTATCTGACTCATACGCTGTCGGCGTGCTAAGTCCCATATAGTTTCCCCACGCCTCGATAATGGCATCCGTGTCAATATCTCTCCACAGAAGTGAGGTTCTGGCATAAAATTCATAGATTTTGCCATCGTCCGCATCAATGTAGGCATCAATCAGCCTGTTTTGCTTATCTGCATTTCTCTGGCTGTTTGACAGCTCTACTTTCCATACAGCAACGTTATTGCGCGGCTCCAGCACGTCAATCGCAGAATACAGCGTCGCATTGTAAGAAGCTGCATTCACGTCCCTGACCTCCTCGGGCAGGATATTCAGCTCCTTTAACATCGCTATACCTTCATTACAGCTTGTATAAATCTGCTCATCTGTAATTTCCTTGCCTGACGGTCCATTATATTTGCGCACAAATGCGTAAGAACCCTCCAAATCCTCATATCCCAGGTTCGCATTTCCGGCATAAAAAGTCAGTGCACTCTGCTCACTCTCCGAAAGAACCTGGATTCCAAGGCATCTTGACAGAATGTAAAGTTTTTCATTCGCATTCATCTGGTAACGGTAGCCCTCTCCTGCCTCCTCCACCAGCTCAATATGTGGTTCGTTCAGTATTCCCTTATCCTTGTACTTTGCAAGCGCCTCTGGTCCCCATATGGAGACTGCGATCACAAGTACTACAGACAGAAAAACCCCAAAATATCGCGCTGTCTTTCTCATGTACTGCCCTCCAAAGTGAACCCGATGCAGGAGCCTTTTCCCTGTTCGCTCTGTATCGTCAGTTCACTGTGATGAATTTTCAGAATCTCCTCGCACAACGCAAGCCCGAGTCCTGCACCATTTTTGCTCCTTGCGCGGGATTTGTCCACCATGTAAAACGCCTTTGTAATCTTGCGCTGTTCCTCGACTGGAATGCCGATTCCCTCGTCCTCGACCTCAAAGCGGTAGCCTGCGTCAAGCCTTCTACCCCGGACTGTAACCGTACTCCCCGTCTCCGACGCCTTGCAGGCATTGTCAATCAGGTTGACCAGCACCGTCTTGATCAGATTCACCTCCACCCATACGGTATCGTCATCGTAGATAAATTCAAACTTCATGCCACGGTTTTCTTCCAAAAACATCTTTTGCAGATACTCGAAAATCTCCGCTGTGCGGACCTCTCCCAGCTCTGCCTCATCCTTCTTTGCCACGATGATATCCAGCAGGCGGAAGGACATCGCCTCAAGGCGCTTTCCTTCTGTATAGATATAATTGGCAGAGAGGAAGCTTTTTTCCTCGTCCAGCTTATGCGTGCGCAGCATATCTGCGTAACCAATGATCGCAGTAAGCGGTGTCTTGAGTTCATGGGCAAAAGCACCCATAAACTCCTCCTTCGCCTCATTCTCCTCTTCAAGTTTATCAATATTCTCTTCCAGTGCATTCGCCATGTTATTAAAATCACAGGTCAACTGTCCCAGCTCGTCATTGCTCACCTGTCTTGCCCGATATGCATAGTCCCCCTCTGCCATCCTTCTCGTCGCCTTGGTAAGCAGTCGGATCGGCTTGGTCAGAAGGGAGGCGATCAAATGCATAATGCCCGTACCGAGCAACAGCATGGCAAGTGTCACTTTCCGATACAGGGAAAACCCCATCGCGCGCTCTGTAAACACATCCGAGACATCTTTCATCGTCTCCAGGTAGAGAATTCTGCCAAGGGAATCAATTGCCGCACAGGTGTGAACATAATAGCCGTTTGATGTCTCAATGACACGGTATGTCTTGGTGTCTGGCTGAGTCTGCTGCAGAAGCCGCATGTCCACATCGAAACCATCACTTGTGTGCAGTACTTCCTTCTGCTCATTGGCAATCCGAATCAGACGGTTTGTACTATGACCTCCTCGTTCAAGATTTGAGGCGATCTCTTCCACTGTACTGTCCGGGAGTACATGATAGCGCGCCGGCACATTCAATGCCGCCGTCTCAAAGGCAAAGGTTAAGATACTGCTCTCATCAGCTGCCTGCCCCACTTCCCGCGCAAGCGAAGTCTCAAACACATAATTTACAAAATAGAATCCGCTGAATCCAAGTGCCAACGCCATGACAACGATGGTTGATAATAGTAATTTCAGTGAAATTTTCATTGTTTAATCCGATACCTCCAGGCGGTAGCCCACTTTATACACTGCTACCAGACTGTGCTCCCAGCCAAGCTTCTTTCTAAGACGCTGGACATGCAGATCCAATGTACGGCTGTCGGCAAAATACTCGCCTTCCCACACCTTTTCATACAAGGTTTCACGAAACAGCGCTACATTTTTGTTTTTCATAAAGAGTACCAACAACCCAAATTCCTTGTTGGTCAGTTCAATCGGTCTGCTGCCTTTCGTCACGCGATGTGCCTCCACATCGACGGTTACGTCTCCCGCAGTAAGACGGTGCTCCGCCTTGTTATACCGCCTGAGGACCGCTTCCACGCGCGCGACCAGCTCCACCACATCAAAAGGCTTGACAAGATAATCGTCCGCACCCAGTTTCAAACCTTTCACCCTGTTTTTGACCTCGTATTTTGCTGTGATAAAGATCACTGGAATCCCTAGCGGACGTATGTACTCCATGACATCATAACCGTCTGCACCAGGCAGCATGATATCAAGCAGCACTAAGTCAAAAGTCTCCTTTTCTATCAAGTCTATTGCCTCCAGACCATCCTGTACTGCCGTACAATGGTAGCCTGCCGAGGATAAGTTCAGGTCAATCAGATCACAGATCGGTTTTTCATCATCAACGATCAATATTCGTATCATCTTCTGTTTTCCACCCCCAATAAGCTCTTGCTTTCTCCACAACAATCTGCATGGTATCCTCCTCGCTGCACTGATACTGCTTTTTTATCTCCGTATCTGCCGAGAATCCGCCGGTTCTCTGATAATAGATACTGTAATCGCTTGCAACTGCAAGCCTGTGCTCCTCATCCTCGTAGCTGTACTTTGCCAGCACAACGATGTCCTTTAATCCATCACCGTCAATGTCCCGGCAGTTGATGCCTTTCAGTGCATACAGGTTATCGTAATCGCCCATGGGCTGGAGTACCGACAAGATGTAATCCTGTTCATTGACAAGGTAAATCATGAACACATCATAGTCCGCAATGCGGTAAGTTCCCGGCACGACCTGCAGCTTTCCCAGCTTGCCGAAAGTCCTTGTGTAGCACTGCTCTGTGATGATCTGGAAATTATGCTGCTGCAGCTCTTTTAGTGTAACAGACGTATACAAAAACTCTGTAGAATAGCCGTCTCTGACAAACGCGGTGATTGAATCCGTGTTCTGATTCATGGCGAAGCGGTTGATCTTGTCTGAAATGCGGTAATCCCTATAAAAGATCAGTGCCTCCGTGTCCTGAAAAAGAACATCTCCTATCCTGTATTTCCTGCCATCACCGACTTCACAGGAAGTGATCAGTATGATGTCTGTCAGCATATCGCCATTCAGGTCCTGAAATGCCACAGAGACCAGCTCCTGCACGGGCTGCTGCACCTGTCCGAGCACACAGCTGTTGGTCTCAAAGCGGTCTGTCTTATACATGATCCTATCATCTTCATCTACAAAAAACAGCGCAAGGCGGTTGAACGTTTTGTCATATGCGGGAATCATCAGCAGCGGCGCTTCCATATTCATTTTTAAGTCTTTTACATCCGCATTGGGTTCCGCTTTCATTTGTCTTACCAGTTCTGTTTCCATTTCCTTTTGTTTGTCAATATCATACTGAACCGGGAATATGTGAATGTCCACAATTTCAAAACCGTTTTCTGTAATATCTGCTTTGTATTCAACTGCGGCAAAGCGGGCATTGTACTCCTCGTACAGTGTGCGGATATTTTCTGTGTTTTCGGCTGCTTCTGCTGCATTTACTTCTGAGACCTCTGCCAAAAAGTACGGGGCGAGCATCACCGCAGCGCAGATTGCCGCAAGCAGTTTCGCCTTTTTCCCGGATATTACACGCTGGTGCTTTTTAAAGTTTGGTAAAATCATAAATTGCGCCTTGCCTTTCTCTCTCTGAAGAGTTCAAATAAAACTCTAATCATTTATATATTACCACTACCTGAAAACAAAAGTAAATAAGAGTTTTTCTCTTTCCTGACAAACATATTAACTATTTCAAATATATTGTCAAAGGCGAATCCATCACTATGAATTCGCCTTTCATGGTTAGAAGATTTACACTGCCACATTTCTCCGATACACCGCAACAGAGAGTACATAACAGAACACAAACACTACACGCACTGTCAGCGTGCTTACCACATAGATGGAAAACAGGCTGGTATACATCATCCTGCCAGGAGTATGCACGGAAAAATATGCAGATACCGCTCCTATTCCCCGAATGAGTCATTGTAGCGCTTCATGAACATGATACAGCCGCACCCGACAATAAATACCAGAACCATAAAGATACAGAGCGAGTGAAGCACTTTTACCCAGTCGAGATCATTGTCAAACGGATCGACTGCCACGCGTGCTGTATAAACCTTACATTAACCTTACAATTATATTATTGTATATTTCATGTTTATGGCGTACAATGAATTTGAAAATATATTTTGGCTCAATCTGAAATTGTGAAAATATGACTTCTTCATGTTCTGTAACAATACACAATGAAACGAGGGATTTCATGGGAATTTATTTTAATTCGGGAATGGAAAAATTTAAAAGTGCACTGCGCTCAAAAATTTATATAGATAAAACAGGGTTTTTGGAGTACACCAATTCTGTCCTAAATACGGAAGACAGATATATCTGCCTCAGCCGCCCGAGACGCTTTGGAAAATCCATTACAGCAGCGATGTTATCTGCTTATTATGGAAAAGGCTTTGATTCCAGCCCTATTTTTGAGGACAAAAAGATAGCACAGTCTAAGGATTACCAAGAATGTATGAACAAATATGATATTATTGAGATTGACATGAATGTATTCCGCCACCGAACTGATGCACAGACAAAACTGCCGATTACAGCAGCACAGACCGTTGCCCTGTTTCAGAAGGAAGTTATCAACGAGATCAGAGAAGCGTACCCCGACTGTCTTGATGCGGAAGAAGTTGATTTGCCAAACGTCATGACAAAAGTTCATGCAAAAACAGCGGCGAAATTTATTGTGATCATTGATGAATGGGACACCGTCTTCCGCGAAGATCCTGATGATGCGGAAGCACAGGAATTGTATCTTAAGCTTTTGCGCGGACTGTTTAAAGATGCTACCTCCAAGGAATTTCTCGCACTAGGATACCTGACCGGAATCCTTCCTGTCAAGAAATACGGAACACAATCAGCCTTAAACAATTTTGATGAATTCACCATGATCAATCCAGAACCATTGGAGGAATATGTTGGCTTTACAGAAGATGAGGTGCTAGATCTTTGCGATGAATACCATGTGGATTATACCCAGATCAAACAGTGGTATGACGGCTATCAGCTGAATGACCATTTTCACATTTACAATCCGAAATCCGTCGTGGACGCCATGCGCAGACACAGGATCGATAATTACTGGACACGCACAGAGACTTATGAATCGCTGAAAAAATATATCGGCTTGAACTTTGACGGTTTAAAAGATGATGTCATAGAAATGTTGGGCGGCGGACGATGCAGAGTCAATCCTGACAAATTCCAGAACGACATGGTGACTTTCAAGAGCAGGGACGATGTCTTAGCCCTGCTCATCCATCTCGGTTATCTCGCCTTCGACCACGACCGCCGCGAGGTATATATTCCAAACGCGGAAGTTCGCAGCGAGTTTGTCAATGCCATTGAGGGAAACGAGTGGAATACGGTTGTCGATGCAATCACAGCTTCCGAAAAGCTTCTGCGCGCCACCCTGAAAAAAGAGGAGGCGAAAGTCGCAGACGCGGTCAGCAAGGTGCACACAGAAAATATTTCGGTCATCAAATACAATGATGAAAATTCCCTGAGCTGTGTCATTACGCTTGCGTATTATAGCGCAATGAAGGATTATATCCTCATCCGGGAACTCCCGACGGGTGAAGGCTTTGCAGATATCGTCTTTTTGCCCAGACAGAATACAGACAGTCCGGCTATGCTAGTTGAGCTGAAATACAACCACTCTGCCGAGAGCGCCATTGACCAGATCAAGGCAAAAAAGTATACTGGAAAACTCATGGAATATAGTGGAAATGTATTATTAGCAGGAATCAGCTATGACAAGAAAACCAAGCAGCATTTGTGTAAAATTGAAGACACCCTAATTCATTAAAGAAATCCCCTGATGTGCTCAGGGGGATTCCTTTATTTTTTCAGCTATATTCCAACTGTTCCTTTTCTGATAAAGCATTTTCTGTCTCTTCCCTCTTGTATTCCGCTTCCTTCTGCTCCTCTTTCTCACGGATTTCTTCCTCTGGGGTCGTATCCTCGTCAACATGGTCTCGCTCATCGAGTTTGTCCTGCAGACGCTCTGCGATTTCCTCTGTGCGGCTTGTGATACTGTCCTGTCCCTGAGCCCTCATGATGTCATCCTCATCAAACAATGACTGCAGTTCCTTCTTCTGCTGTTCAGCCATCACGAGATGACGGTCGCCAAGGTGCGCAATGCGCAAATCCCTGGCATTGATTCTCTCCTGCAGCGCAGTCTCCCTATCTTCTTTCAGATCGCGGTATCCGTTCTTCATATCCATTTGGTCGAAGTATTCCATCATTGCCTGCAGCTTTTTCTTTGCCTCCGGGTCTGTCTCCTCGTTGATTCTGTCATTAAAAGATGCCGTTACCTCCTCTTTATTGGCAAGCATACTGACATAGTATGACATTGCCTCTATCTTTTCCTTAATGGTGAAGTTTTCTGCATCGTTTACACGGTATATATTTTTCCGTTCCGCCTCAACAGCTTTGATCGAATGGTCACTGGCCTCAATCCGAAATATGCTTGACTCATCCATGCGGTTCATGGTGTCCAACATACCCATTTCCCCCTTTGCCGCCATTGAGCCAAATTCACCTTCCATCAGACTGCCTGCAGACTCCGCATCGTCCGCCTTATCCTCCTCGCCCTCCGCTGCCTTGGCTTCCTCTTCCTCGTCCCGATCCTTGAAGCTCTCGATCATCATGATCAGCTCGGAATTCCTTTTATTGATTTCCTCCTGCTGCATGGAGACCTGCTCCGCTGCCTTCTGTGCCTCCCTCTGCAGCTTGCTGATCTCGGATTTCTGCAGCTCCTCGAGCTTTTGCAGCTCGGTCAGCGCTGCCGCTCTCTGCTCAGCCATCTCGGCAGTTTCCTTATGGTTAAAATCATGGCGCAGGGCATACGCTTTGTCTCCCCATATGTTTACCTGATTTAACAACTCCTCGTAAATATCCTCATCTGTCAGCTGCACCGTTTCCTCAGTCTCCTCATCTGGATCAGATGCCATCGCCTCCTGTGTCTCTTCTGTATCCGCATTCATAAACTGAAACAGACGGTTTGCTGCCTGTTCCTGCCGTTCCATCGCCTTCGCCTGTCTTGCCAGCGCCATCGCCTCGCCGGAAATCGTAACTTTTACAGCCTCCGTCTCCTTCGCCTGTTCCTGTGACTCCAGCATCCTGCGCCGCGAGTGCACAGATGTATTGGCATTTGTTTTGCAGGTGTTCATCACAAAACGGCTGTTAAACTGATTGAATTGATTCGTCTGATTGGCCTGATGAATTTGTATTTGCATACTCTCAACCTCCTTGTTTTTGTTCCTGTAAATCCGTTTAGGAATTGCAGGAAAATAAGTGATGCAGATTGCGCAGGATATTTCTTCGAGAGTGCAGTGCAAAAAACGTAGGCGTAGCGGGCTACGGCGAGGCTTTTTGTGCAATTGCCTTAGCAATTTGATATCGGAGAAATAGACAAGTCAAGATGTGTCACTTATTTTTCTACAGTTCCTTACATTCGTTAAAGTCCCTTAGACTGTTTATCGGACAATCATACGCATTCCTTTATGCAGTATAGATTAGGAACTGTAGAAAAATAGCTGTTACAGATTGCACAGGATATTTCTTCGAGGTTAAATTGATATACCAATTCCTCACATATCAGTATTAATTTGCTCTTTCCACAGTCATCATACGAACATCTATAAAAAACTTATTTAAATTTCACAGCAGTTCCATATGCCATAACCTCTGCCGCGCCCTGCATGACTGCTGCAGATGCATAGCGTATATTGACAACCGCATCGGCTCCCAGCTTCTCCGCCTCCTCAACCATGCGCTTTGTGGCAAGTGCACGCGCCTCGTTCATCATCTCGGTGTACGCTTTCAGCTCACCGCCTACCAGAGTCTTAAAGCCCTGTGTAATGTCCTTTCCGAGATTTTTGGACTGGATCGTGCTGCCCTTGACAAGTCCGAGCGTATCCAGTTCCTTTCCGCTGATGTAATCAGTATTGACTAAGATCATCTTCAAATCCTCCCTTGTTTTTCGAGGAAAAATGCAAGCTGCTCCCAGCGAACAGATGATTTTCCTCCTTGAATCTCTTTGATTCTGCTTATCAACACGCCGAGCATCACCGCTGCCAAGAGCAACGGTATGAAAACCGTTTCCTAAATATCAATCTCAAGTGGTTTGTCTATCTCGTCCGAAACATATTTTCCATTTTTCTTGCGCTGGCGCACACACTCTGTCAGGAGATATTCAATCTGTCCGTTGACAGAACGAAAATCGTCCTCGGCCCATGCCGCGATTGCGTCATACAGCTTCGCGGAAAGCCTGAGCGGTACTTGTTTCTTTGCCGAATCGCCCATAGTATCATTCCTTTTTACCTGAGTTTTCTTATCTTCATTTTAAATATGAAGCTTTGTAATTCCTTAATAAAGACTTCCTGAGTTCACGATCGGCTGTGCGTCACGGTTTCCGCAAAGGACTACCAACAGATTGGATACCATCGCCGCCTTGCGCTCCTCGTCGAGATCCACAGTATGGTTTTCACTGAGGCGCTCCAAAGCCATCTCAACCATGCCGACTGCACCATCCACGATCATCTTTCTCGCATCAATGATAGCAGATGCCTGCTGTCTTTGCAACATCACTGCAGCAATTTCCGGTGCATATGCAAGGTAAGTGATCCGCGCTTCCACCACCTCAATACCTGCTTCCACAACTCTTTTCTGTATCTCGCCGCGAATTTTCTCTGCCACGATCTCGCTGGAACCGCGCAGACTCCCCTCATCCGCAATGCCGTCACCTGTTGTATCGACATTGGGCGCAACGTCATATGGGTAAATGCGAACGATATCTCTGAGTGCACTGTCACACTGCAGTGACAGAAATTCTTTGTAATTGTCCACATTGAATACTGCCTTTGCTGTATCCACAACCTTCCATGTGACTGCAATTCCGATCTCGATTGGATTTCCAAGACAATCGTTAATCTTCTGCTTGTTGTTGTTTAAGGTCATGATTTTGAGGGAGATTTTATTGCTGCTGATTGCTGCGTTTGTATTGGCCGTGTTATTCGTTATGGTCATAAGGGATGCAGGTGCACTCACATCTCCGCTCTGGCTTAATTTCGTCTTTGCCGCTGGATTTACACTCGCACAGAATGGATTCACAAAATAGAAACCATCCCCTTTTAATGTCCCCACATATTTGCCAAACAATGTGAGTACCAGCGCTTCCTGCGGTTTCAAGATCTTCAGTCCTCCACAAAGTACAAGTGCAGTTATGATTAGCACAATCCCTGCAACAAGCAGCACAATTCCTACCGCCAGCATCAATGCCCCGTTATTTTTTGCAATTGTGATCGATCCGACAACGATACCTACGATCGATGCTGCAAACAGTAAAAGAATCCCAAACATTGCCGCCATTCCGTTCTTTTTCTTTGAAATTACCCTTTCTTCCATATGTATCTCTCCTTTGACTGTTGTTACATTATTCTGTATTATTTCTTGTTTTGATATCATTATGAAATTATTTTGTCAATGATAAAAAAGCACAGTTATCACACTTTTTGTTTTTATGAACTATTATTATAGACCATATATACTGTTTACGTTACTGTATTATTCCCAAAATAAATTCATGTTGCATAGAGGGTCTTTTCAATATATAATAAATGCAGATAACAAACAAGGAGTATTAATGAGCAACAAAAACGATTCAAAAACAATAACCTTTCAACTCAACAATATGTTTTTAAATATGATGAACCTGGCTTCTCTTTGATTCGAATTCTGTCATTTGATACTAGGATGAAGTCTATTTCATGGCAGAATCTACGGTCGCCCGTGCACGGTATCCGAAAGGTGTCTGTCCTAGGATTAAGCCATGCCTGATCTTAATCTAATCGAACAGGTATGGAGGATTACTTGATGTGAAAAACTCATAGCCGATTTGGGGATCCCCTTGAAAAGTTAGTTGATGTTCTTGATGATTGGTTCTTAACGATTGCTGCTTTATGTTTTTCACACCACTTTACAACTTTATAACCTAACATTATGTTGCCAAAGTAGCTGTTTTAA
>CAMWLV010000055.1 GCA_947175175.1 uncultured Lachnospiraceae bacterium | reverse complement strand
CAATACAGCAGATTAAGGACAGACACTATACACAGGCACTCGAAGGCTATGCTGGTGATATCCTGCTTGTCGGGATAACCTATAACAAAGAAAATCAAAACAAGCCGCACAGCTGTGTGATTGAAAAACTGGAGTACTAGCGAAAGACGGATTCGCAGACTTATATTCACATTTAACAGTGTATTTGCGTTGACATGGGCAAAACGGTATGCTAAACTGACTTTTAGAGTGGGAAACTGTCCATAGGTCAGATTTTGCTCCCTAAATTACACGCTTTTGACTTAAACGGATTGCTAGAAACATCGGCAAGTCCTGACTTTAAATAGATAAGATAAATAATTACGTGTCAGCAGCTACAGAGGTGATAAGACTTGGATAAATACGAGTATAAAGTTCGTTCAGAGGAAATTTCAAAATTAATTGAGAAAGAAAAATATGCAGATGCCGTCAAAATCGCGGATACAATTGACTGGAGACGCGTCAAGAGTGCGGCGATGCTTTTAAAAATAGCAGCATTATATAGAATCAGCAGACGAAACGAAGACAGCAGGGAAATGCTTATGCTGGCTTACGAGCGTTATCCTACAAACCGTTCGGTTGTGTATTCCCTTTGCGAGTTATCAATTGAATTAGATGATGTAGTGGCAGCGATCGAGTACTACAAACGATTTGCGAAGCTGGCACCGAAGGATAATGGTGTTTATACGCTCCGATATCGTATTCTGGAGGCACAGGAGGCGAGTCTCGAGGAGCGGATTGAGATTCTTGAGGAGTTAAAAAAGAAGGATTACCAGGAAGAATGGGCATATGAGCTTGCCTACCTGTATCACAGGGTTGGCTTGTCAACAAAGTGTGTAGAGGAGTGCGACGATATCATACTCTGGTTTGGTGACGGACCATATGTGATGAAGGCGATGGAGCTGAAGGCAAAACATGTGCCGCTCACAGCGATGCAGCAGCAGAATTATGATATCATGCTTGGAAATGCCGGACAAAATTATAGTAGTGTGAATTATGACACTGGCGATTATTCTGGACAGGATTATAGTACGGAAGGTTATGATGGACAAAACTATGATGCCCAAGGATATTCCAAACAAAGCTATGATGTCGAAGACTATACTGGACAAAATTATAACACAGAGGGCTATGCCGGACAGGATTATAATACCGAAGGTTACGATGGACAAAACTATGACACTGGGAATTATGATGTACAAAATTATAATGAAGGGAATTATGACACACAAGGTTATGATGCCGTAAATTATAACGGACAGGGTTATAGTGATTCCAATGAGACCTATGAAAATGGTTATGACCAGGAAGGATATGCAGAAGAATCTTATGGAAATGACTATAATCAGGAAGGATATATGAATGAATCCTATGGGAATGGTTATAGTCAGGAGGGGTATGCAGGTGCATCCTATGGAGACGGCTATGGTCAGGAAATTTACCCAGATGGGCAGTATATGGAAGAGGACTATAGCCAGCAGAGTTATTCCAGTGAGCAGTATGCGGACGACAATTATGCGCAAAACCACCTGGTCGACGATGGGTATGGAAATCTAAGCTATGTCGATGGTCCGTATCAGGATAATGGTTATACAGGTGCATTTTATGTGGAGCAGACTTATGATGAAAATGGAAACTTGATTACCCCTGAAACATATGTAGACAACGATTATCTGCAGGGGAGGGGTACTCAGGAGTACAACTATGAGGAGCAGGCAGATGCACCTAAGCAGTACCGCAATGGTCTTCATCTGGTGGAAAATACTGCAGCACCTGCTGGAAATTCTGGTGATATGAGCCAGTATAATACGATCAACCTTCAGAAGGTAGTTGCAGAGAGCATGAAAGAGCTGTTTCCCGATGACAATGACGACGTGTTTGCGGAGGACAGGGAGAAATACAACTCCGGGGAAGAGATTAAGAGCGTTATCGAAGATACACGTATCTTTGCGGGTATTACAAAACCCGATACTGCAAAGAAAAGGGAGGATTCCTCTGGTATTCAGACACAGGCGGGCAGGGTTCATATTGCTCAGATGGTGACTGGTGTGTTGGAAACGGCGCCAGAGCCGCACACGGGAGCTATTAAAAAGGTTCTCGTTCCAGGAGAGGATGCGCGTTTGATCAAATCAGATTCCGACATAGAAGAGCTGCGTGATACAACAGAGAAATCAGTGGATGACGAGCATATCCGTATGGAATACAATGATGAGAATGTATATCATGAGCAGAGTATTATAGGCACGGGTGAAACAGATGTGACACCACAGAAAACAGGACCGATGAAGCTGGATGAAGTGCTGGTTGAGTGGGAGCGCATGAAGAAGGATAACGCCAAAAAGCATCAGGAAGAGCTCAAAAAGCGTGTGCTGTCGCAGACAGGAAAAATATTTGCTGACTTTGACAATTCGATTAAAAGCGGTATATTAGGGGAGCTTGAGCGTGAGGAAGAGGAGGCACAGAGAAGGAATCAGATCAGTTCAGCTAAAAAAGGGAATGATGGATTCCTGGATGCAGATGTCACAGGTGATATTTTGCAGCAGTCAGTATCAGATGATGACTTTGATGTTGCTTATGCGACAGACCACAAGCTGTCGAAACAAGTACAGGAGTCTGATAAAGCGGACAAAGCTGCAGGGTTCATTGAATCAGAGCAATCAGAAAAAAGCGAATCGGATATGAGAGAGGTATATCCCACAGAAACAGAACAGCCTGTCTTACAGGAGCCCGATTTTGCAGCAGAAGAGACATATTCAGAAAAAACAGAAGACGATAATGCCAGCAGATATATACAGGATTTACCAGAAGAGAGCACAGCAGACTATGAGTCTGGAGAGTATTCTGAGGAAATGTATCAGGAAGAAGCAGTGGCAGAAGATGATATGGCAGATATACCTGTACAGGAAACAGATGAATCAGTCAGTGCGGCAGATTCTGATATAGATGAACAGGAAATGCCAGCAGAAACAGTCCCAGCAGATGACAAAGTAGATATATATACACAAAAGATACCCATAGAAGGTGTTGAAAGTTTTGATACAGAAAAAACTTATGAGGAATCCCAAGATGAGTATGTGGAGGAGTCATATGCGGAAACTGAGGAAGAGTACATTGAGGTAGGGGAATTCGCTGAACAAACAGATACAGAGGACATAGGTGAGGAGAATACAAAGGAATTATATGCAAAAGACATAAGAGAGTACACTGGAGCAGTATACGCGGAGAATGATCGAGAGTACATCGAAGACGTATATGCAGAGGATGACAGGGAGTACACTGGGGAAATATATACGGAGGATGCAGGAGAGTACACCGAAGAAATCTTTGTTGAAGACAATAACACGCAGTATACAGAAGAAAACGAATATCGTCAGGAAGACACCAGCCAGTACGCGGATACGTCATATACAGACGACTCTTATATTGAGGAGTCTTATACAGAGGAGTCCGATGATGATCTCGAGGATGCATATAGTGAGCCATCAGATGATTCGCACTATACAGCCCGTCGCCGGAATTATCAATACAGCACGGAAGACCTTGATCCCGAGGATGCGGAGAGTATTGCGGAGATGGCAAAAGAGGATGCATTAAAGACGCAGGAAATCAAGATGAACACAGCGGATTTAAGCTCTCTCTCTGAGAAGATCGTCGCCACGACGAAGAAGGAGGCAAGAGGTGCAAAGCGCGAAGAAGTACGCGATTTTACACCGGATGAGCAGACGCTGTTTGAGAATTTTGCAGTCACCAAGAAGATTAAAAAACAGATTATCTACGCCCTTGATCATATGACGCTTGCGGCTTATACTGGAAATGTCATCATTACCGGCGATGCTGGTCTCGACACTATCAGGATGGCAAAAAACCTTATAAAAGAGTATCAGGCATTGGATGAAAGTTTTTCTGGGAAGCTTGCAAAGATCACCGGAGAAAAAATCAATCAAAGAAATATCAAAGATGTCCTTGAGAAATTGCATAATGGTGGTATTATAATAGAGAAGGCAAATGGTATGAGTGAGGAGAAGCTATATGAGTTGGCGACAAACCTCAATCAGGATACCCTTGGAATCGTAGTCATCATGGAGGATACAAAAAAAGAGATTACAAAGCTTTTGGAAAAGCAGGCGATGATTGTGGATTACTTTAACATCAGAATCGACCTGATGGAGATGGACAACAATGCACTCGTTGCTTACGCCAAAAACTATGCCTTAGCTTTGGAATATTCCATTGATGAGTTAGGTACACTTGCCCTTTACACTAGGATCGCAAACATGCAGAGCGGCAATCATGTAGTGACGAAGGACGAAGTACGCGACATTATAGATGAGGCAATCTGGAAATCCAAAAAATCAAAAATCAAAAACTTTGTTGATGTGCTCTTCGCGAGAAGGTATGACAACGAGGACATGATAGTTCTCAAGGAAAGGGACTTTATGTAATAAGAATGGAGGATTTTTATGAACAACACAGACACAACTGTATTTATCTCTGATGCGGACCAGTACGTATTCGGACAGGGAACACATTATGAGATATACAAAAAACTAGGCTCACACTTCTGTAAAAGAGGAAAAGAGGACGGTGTATTTTTTGCAGTGTGGGCGCCAAATGCAAAAGAGGTATATGTCATCGGTGAGTTTAACAACTGGGATGAGGGTGCAGCTCCTATGCAACGGCTCGGAGAGGGTGGAATCTTTGCCACGTTTGTCAAGGACGTGAAAGAAGGACAGATGTACAAGTATATGCTGGTGCTTCCAGATGGCAGAAGGCTTTACAAAGCTGACCCGTATGCGAATTATGCGGAGATGCGGCCGGGTACGGCGTCCAGAGTATATGATCTGGATCATTTCAAATGGACGGATAAAAAGTGGATCACAGAGCGTGATAAGAAAGATATGAACAAAGAGCCGATGGCGATTTACGAGTGTCATATCGGTTCCTGGATGAAACATCCGGATGGCACAGAGGATGGATTCTACAATTACCGCGAGTTTGCGGATAGAATCGTGGAGTATATGAAAGATATGCCATACACGCACATTGAGTTGATGGGTATTGCAGAGTTTCCGTTTGACGGCTCCTGGGGATATCAGGTGACAGGCTACTATGCACCGACATCGAGATATGGTACACCGGACGACTTTAGGTATCTCATTGACTTACTGCATAAAAATGACATTGGTGTCATTTTAGACTGGGTTCCGGCACATTTTCCGAGAGATGCACATGGTCTGTGCGAGTTTGACGGCACATGCCTGTATGAGCATCCGGACAAGAGACTCGGCGAGCATCCGGACTGGGGAACCAAGATCTTTAATTACAGCAAAAATGAGGTCAGAAATTTCTTGATTGCCAATGCTTTGTTCTGGATCAGGGAGTTCCATATTGATGGACTCAGGGTGGACGCTGTGGCATCAATGCTCTATCTTGACTATGGCAAGCAGGCAGGACAGTGGGTGCCTAACAAATACGGCGGACACGAGAACCTGGATGCGATTGAATTCTTCAAGCATCTGAACTCCGTAGTTCATGGGGCACATCCTGGCGTTATGACGATTGCCGAGGAATCAACAGCATGGCCAAAGGTAACAGCGACGCCAGAAGACGGCGGGCTCGGATTTTCATTTAAGTGGAACATGGGCTGGATGCATGATTACTGTGAGTATATGAAACTCGATCCGTATTTCAGAAAGGACAATCACTATAGGCTGACTTTTGCCATGAGCTACAACAGTTCTGAGAATTATATTCTGCCACTGTCTCATGATGAGGTAGTGCATTTGAAGTGCTCCATGGTCAATAAAATGCCAGGTTACGAAATTGACAAGTATGCAAACCTGAGAAACCTCTACACATTCATGTTCGGTCATGAGGGCAAGAAACTGTTGTTTATGGGTCAGGAGTTTGCGCAGGAGCGCGAGTGGAGTGAGGCGAGAGAGCTGGATTGGTTCCTGTTGCAAGAGCCATTCAATAAGGGTATGCATGATTACATGAGTGAGCTGCTTAATCTCTACAGAAAGAGTCCATGTCTCTATGAGATTGACAACGACTGGCTGGGATTTGAGTGGATGAATGCCGATGACACAGAACGCAGTATCTATAGCTTTGTCAGAAGAACCGAGAGTGGAGAGGAGCACCTGTTGTTTGTCATCAATATGACACCAGTAGAGTATCCGAAGTACAGGGTCGGCGTGCCTATGAATACCCAGTATAAGCTGGTACTCAATTCTGATGATGAAAAATTCGGTGGAAATGGTAATAAGATACCAAAGATACTGAAAGCGAAGAAGGGACTATGTGACAACAGGGATCAGTATATCACATTTCCACTGCCGCCACTGACAGCAGCAGTATTTTCATTCTAATTTTGTTAAAGATTCTTAAGAAAATCTTTCGATTTCATACACCTTCTTTTTTCGTTTTGATTGGTAAACTAAGACTATCAATCAATATGAAAAAAGAAGGTGTTTTTATGAGTCTTGAAGTGATCACTTCCTATTTTACGCAATATGGCGCAATCGCAATTTTTATTATAGTTTTATTAGAGTATATGAATCTGCCGGGATTTCCGGCAGGCGTGATCATGCCGCTTTCCGGGATATGGGCGGCGAGGGGAAATATCAATTTTTTCTGGGTTATGGTCATCACGCTGGCGGCGGGGGTGGTCGGCAGCTGGATCTTATATTTTCTGGGTTATACCGGAGGCAGTTTACTGTTGGAAAAATATTTACACAAGTTTCCAAAACAGCGCCCTGCCATTGAGCGGAATTTCGAGATGATACGCCAGAAAGGCTGCTTTGGAATCTTTCTTGGCAAGCTGATCCCCATGGTGCGGACGTTGATCTCAATTCCAGCGGGCGTTTTGAAAATTAATTTTGTGAAGTACAGCATTAGTTCGGCGCTTGGTGTCTTTCTTTGGAATCTTGTTTTTGTTGGTGCCGGATACTTTTTGGGGGATGCTGTTTTTGCGTATATTCCTTTATAGTCTGACGGGAGTTAGGAGGGAGTTTCAATGAAAATTGCCATGATGACAAATAATTATCTGCCTTTTATCGGCGGTGTGCCAATTTCCATACAACGGCTGAGTGACGGGCTGCGCAGGGAAGGGCATGAGGTTACGATATTTGCGCCCACATATAAAGAACAATTACATGATCACAATATCATACGGTACCATTCGCTGATTAAAGGGATTGTCAACGGCGCATCGGTGCCAGACAGCTTTGACAAAAGGATTGAGCGGGAATTTGTGAAAGGAGATTTTGATGTGATCCATGTGCATCACCCCATGATGATCGGGTGGACTGCTGTCTATCTGTCACGGAAGTACCATGTACCGCTGGTACTTACATACCATACGAGGTACGAACAGTACTTGCATTATATCAAGGCGTCCTGCTTCCAGAGTGCAGTGCCACTTTACATGAGAAATTATATGCGGTTCTGTGATATGGTCTTTGCACCGACACCGCTGATGCAGGAGTATCTGTATCAGATTGGCTGTGAAGCACCAGTACATGTACTTCCAACGGGTATTTCTGACGACAGTTTTCGTGCAGATGAGGATATCGCTTCAGCGCTTCGCTTGAGGTTCCTTGGAGAGTGTAATAACAATCAAAAATTTTTATTCTGTACAGTGGCGCGGCTTGCAAAGGAGAAAAATCTCGAGTTTTTGTTTCATGTATTGGCGGCTCGGAAAGAGGCAGGAAACGAATCTGATTTTTGTCTTGTTTTGGTAGGTGAGGGACCGGAAGAAAAGCATTTGAGGAAGTTGGCAGCCAGGCTTGATCTGGAAAGAGAAATCTATTTTGCAGGGTGCGTATCGAATGAACAAATCAAAAACTATTGTCGCGCATCGGATCTATTTCTATTTTCTTCACTCTCGGAGACACAGGGGATCGTGCTGCTCGAGGCAATGGCAGTCGGTACGCCAGTGCTGGCAGTGCGGGCAACTGGTGTGAGCGATATTGTGGTCAGCGGTGTGAATGGACTTATGACAGATGTGTCAGAAACAGAGTTTGGGGAAATGCTCGATCAGGTGCTAAAGGGTTCACATCGTCAACTGGAACAGGGAGCAGTGGACACTGCGCGGAAATATCAGATCCAGGATATTGCTAGGTGTGCGGCGGATTACTATAAGGCGGCTATCGCGGCGCATGAATATACAGACACGGGTATCACTGAAAATTTCCTATTACATAAAATTAGTGGTATACTGTAATTATAAGGTCATGCAGAAATAATCAATAAAACTTAAAAGGGGAAAGATATAACATGGAAGCATATCACATTTTGATTGTTGAGGACGATAAGGAAATCCGGGAAGGAATTGAGATTTATCTGAAAAATCAAGGCTACAGCGTGTCACAGGCGGCAGACGGTATTGAGGGACTGAAAAAGATTGAGTCAGAGGAATTTCATCTCGCCATCGTTGATATCATGATGCCGCGGATGGACGGTATCACGATGATGATGAAGGTGCGTGAGAAAGGATATGAGTTTCCGGTCATCATGCTTTCGGCAAAGTCGGAGGAAGTAGACAAGATCATGGGACTGAATATGGGGGCGGACGACTATGTGACGAAACCTTTTACGACAATGGAACTGCTCGCGCGGGTAAATTCGCATCTGCGCCGTTATCAGAGATACCTTGACGCAGTGACAGAACAGGAAAACCATGACAGGATCTATGTGATTGGCGGTTTGGAATTAAACGAAGATACAGTGGAGGTGGCAGTGGATGGAAATCCAGTCAAGCTGACGCCGATCGAGTTCAAGATTTTACTGCTGCTGATGAAGAATCCGGGAAGAGTATTCAGCGCTGATGAAATTTACGAGCGTGTGTGGAATGAGCAGGCGATCAATACAAACACAATTATGGTGCATGTCAGAAAGATTCGGGAAAAGATTGAGATTAATCCGAATGATCCGAAATATTTAAAGGTGGTGTGGGGTGTTGGATACAAGATTGAAAAACAATAAAAGGGCATTGCGTACAGCGGTTGTGATCGTGGCACTAGCCTCTGTGTGTTTTGCTCTGATTGCGCTGAATTGTAAATACCATGTTGAGAATTATTATATACAACATGACAGTGATTTTGAGAGCAATCCTTTTATCGAAATTCTGGTGCAGTGGAACTATGTACTGTATCCTGAGATGCTGGAAAAAAGCGGAAGAAGTGACAACACAGAGGATCTGTACCTCTCGTTTGATGCGGAGGTAATATCAGATGTATCGATGGAAGATTACTATGGTACGGAGCTTGTATATCAGGGCAGCAGTGAGCAGTTGAGGTCGGAATATATTTCAGAGCTGCACAACAATCTCTTGCGGACGGACTCATTATACACGTCAGAACTCAGTATGAAATTGGATTATTGCGTGATTGACCAGAATACACAGACAATGCTGAAAAATACGACGAGGGATATAGAGCTGTTAAAGGATGGGGACAATCCAGGATATATATATTACTTAATCATATATTATGACAAAAACGGCAATCTTTCTGACATGCGTGTCAGCAGCAGGGATTCGGAACAGTTTCTGAAAAATGCGCAGCTTGTGGCAAACAGTACAGATTCCCTGCTGCTGGATGACAGGCAGAGAGTGATGCATTATATACTGGTAGATGAGTTTGACATGGCAGACGAAAAGGTGACAGTCACACAAAAAAATCCGCAGAATGTGATTTTTATCTATGCCATGACAGAAGAGCAGATGGGAAATTTCAGCTGGTTTCCGATTTATCACTATGATAATTATGGGGGAACGACTGTCAACTACTATCTTGGCACCAACAGTAGAGAGATGATGTATGACAGTGTCGGCGTGGGGCGATGGTATCTGTTGATTCTTGTGGCTATCACTATCATTTTTGGATTTCTCTCGCGCTATATGCCGCAGAGTATGGCAGATACGGCAGGAACAGGGCATTCCGCAGAGTTGATCTGGATAATCCAGTGGTTGCTAACAGTCGTTATTTATGATTTTGTGGTGACGTTTGTTTACTTTGTAAATGAGAAATATTCCATAACCACACAGATAGACTTTTGTATACTGTTTTTTGTGATGTTTCTTTTGTTTGGGGTGTGGTACTGGTGTCTGCTGAGCATTCATGACATTTTTATAGGACTGCGTTCTTTTATCAAAAAAAGAAGTCTGTTATATCGATATTGGGAACGGCTTAAAGGTTTTATCCAGAAACTACGCGCCGGATGGAAAGAGACATTGGCAAATTTGGACTTGGGAAAAGACACTACAAGGGTTTTGAAAAGGTTCATCATTCTGCAGTTGGTCATCGTGTCACTGATCTGCTGCAGTTGGGTTTATGGTATTTTTATTATGGTCAGTTATTCCGTTGTGCTTTATTTTGGATTGAAGCGCTACATCGGTAAAGTACAGTCACAATATAGGAATTTGCTGCAGGCGACAAATGCGATTGCGCAGGGAAAATTCGACAATACTTTTGAAGGCGATTTTGGAATATTTGAGAGCTATAAGGAGGAATTATATCAGATACAGGGCGGATTTCGAACCGCGGTCGAGGAGGAAGTTAAGAGTCAGCGCATGAAGACGGAACTGATCACGAATGTATCGCATGACTTAAAGACACCACTGACAGCAATTATCACCTATATTGATCTTTTAAAAGAGGAGAATATCACGAGTGAGCAAAAAAAGTCCTATCTGGAGACGCTGGAGCGAAAGTCGCTGCGATTAAAAGTTTTAATAGAGGATTTGTTCGAAATCAGCAAGGCGAGCAGCGGCAATGTCAAATTCGAGCCCGTTGCTGTAGATATCTGCAATCTGATTCGCCAGGTGTATCTGGAGCATGAGGACAGAATGAAAGAGAGCAGTCTGGATATGCGGTTTGATCTTCCGGAAGAGAAGGTGATCCTGCAGCTTGACAGTCAGAAAACTTATCGGATATTTGAGAATTTATATGTCAATATTACAAAGTATGCTCTGCCGAATACACGTGTCTATATTCAGGCGAAAGTGATAACCATGGAAAGGGAGCAGGATAAAGGATATACTGAAAAATTATATGAAGAAAAAATTTCTGACAGGAAAATTCATATCGAGTTAAAAAATATTTCCGCACAGGAGCTGACAGTCAATCCAACAGATCTGACAGAGCGTTTTGTACGCGGCGATGCTTCGCGAAACACTGAGGGGAGCGGACTGGGACTTGCAATCGCCAAGAGTTTCACCGAGCTGCAGGGCGGAAAGTTTACGATTGAGACTGACGGAGATTTGTTTAAGGCAGTGATCGAGTGGTTCCTTTAGCCCTATTTCACACGTCCCTCTGTTAAAGGCGGCATAATCTATTATACATATGACAGCGAGGATGGTATAGTGGAGGAGAACAGCCACGGAGTGAACAGTAACCTCTAGGACACAACGTGATATGGATCAGACTCAAACATCACAGTAAATTATAAACAGAAGAAAGAATTATGAGACGCAAAAGCGCTGGATGCAGAAATGTGTCCAGTGTTTTTTGACAAATAACTAACCAAAAACACTTGCCAGATCAACCAAACAGTGGCACAATATGCATGTACCTTGAAAATTTATATAAATTCCCAATAAGCGCATAGATTCCATGGCATAGGATTCCTCATTTAGCGCCATGTACCTGTCATTAAACTATGATTATATAGGACAGGTTGACGAGGAAAAGGGTGATCGAAAATTCGGCGGATGCCCTTTCGCACAGCTTCCGGTGCGTGATGTATCGGCAAATATGCGGGTAACTGCAAAACAAATACGATACAAGGAGGCATTAACGCGTCAAAAGAATGATTTTTTGCGTTAGAATTGAATAGTTATAGAATAAAGATCAATAGGATTGATAGATAATAAGGAACTGCGAGAAGTTCCTAAGATGAGGAGAAAAATATGTGTGGAATTATTGGTTATACAGGACATAGAGATGTACAGAATGTGATACTCCAGGCACTTGAGACGCTTGAGTACCGTGGTTATGACAGCGCAGGGATGGCACTTGTGTGTGAGGGCGGACAGATACAGGTCATGAAACGCGCAGGCAAGGTGGCGAAACTCCGCGCAATGTGTGATAAGCAGAATGCCCAGAACAAAAAAAAGGAGGCACTCTGCGGCATTGGCCACACCAGATGGGCGACACATGGCGGTGTGACCAATGAGAATGCGCACCCTCACACCTGCGGCAGTGTTACGATCGTCCACAACGGAATCATAGAAAATTATCAGGAGTTGACAGCCAAATATGATCTGGCAGAAAAGCTGGCTTCACAGACGGATACAGAGGTGGTGGCGGCGCTCCTGGATAAATTTTACAAAGGTGACGCAAAGGCAGCGATCCGAAATGTTGTCCGCATGCTGAAAGGAACATTTGCTCTCGGAATCCTTTTTACGGACATACCCGATAAAATCTATGCCATCAGAAATGTCAGTCCGATCATAGCAGGTGTGGGAAAAGACCGCAAGGAGGCATTTCTGGCGTCAGATGTGACAGCACTGTCAGAATACGTGTCTGAGTATTTTGTTGTGCCGGAAGACACACTTACGATACTGGAACCAGGCAGGATAACGATGCTTGACAAGAAGGATGAGAAGGTGGAGCCGGATTATCTGCATGTCGATTGGCAGCTTGGCGGCAACGGCAAGAACGGCTATGAATTTTTTATGGAAAAGGAGATTGCAGAGCAGCCAAAGATGATACAGGAGACGATTCTGTGCAGGTGCAAAGATGGCAAGCCAGACCTTAGCATCGACAATATTCCTGACTGGCTGCTTGACAAATATGAAAAGGTTACGATTATTGGCTGCGGAACGGCAATGCATGCAGGGCTGGCGGCGAAATCATTCATGCAGCCTCTCTTGAAAATACCTGTGACCGTGGAGCTGGCTTCCGAGTTTATCTACAATGAGCCTGTGGTCGATGACCGCACGCTTGTCATCGCAATCTCGCAGTCCGGCGAGACGATTGACACACTCGAGGCGCTCAAATACGCCAAACACAAAGGTGCGGGAAATCTCTCGATTGTCAATGTCAAGGGGTCAACAATTGCGCGTGAGAGCGAGTATGTGCTCTACACAAATGCAGGACCAGAGATCGCCGTGGCGAGCACAAAGGCGTACACGACGCAGATCACGGCGCTCTATATGCTGGTCTGCCGCATGGCTTATGTGCGCGGTGTGTACACAGCAGAGCAGACAAAAGCGTTTATCAGAGAGCTGATCATGGTGCCGGAGTCCATCGAAAGGGTTCTTTCGGACAAAAAGACGTTTCGCGAGCTGGCGCACTGCATTATGGATGCGAAAGATGTGTTTATGATCGGCAGGGGACAGGATTACGCAGCACTTTTGGAAGGTTCGTTAAAGCTGAAAGAGATTTCCTACATTCATTCGGAGGCATATGCGTCAGGGGAACTCAAGCATGGAACGATTGCGCTGGTAACGGATAAGACGCCAGTCATCACGCTTGTGACACAGCGGAAAGTTATTTCAAAAGAACTCTCCAACGCTCTCGAGGTGAAGGCGAGAGGCGCGAAAGTGTATGTGTTTGCGCGGGAGGACGCAGAGCTTGAAAATCCTGGGCAGTGGGAAAACGTTTACCGTCTGCCGGCACTTCGCGACGAGCTGATGGTGTTTCCTGCAGTAGCTGCACTGCAGCTGATGGCATTCTATGTGTCGCGGGATAAGGGATTAGATGTCGACAAGCCGCGCAATCTCGCAAAAGTCGTGACAGTGGAATGAGTGAAGGTATCAAATAATTGAGGGAATGCATGTCATGGAAAATGTGCGGGAGAGTGAATAATAACAAATTTTTAAGGTAAATTTAGTATAGTTTATACCATGAAAAATAGGAAGAAACCTTGTATACTATAAAAAAGATATCGCTATGGAGCATATCAGTGTAAGGCAAAAGCAGTGAGGAATGTCACATAGCGATATCTTTTTAAACAAAAGCGTGCTCGAGCACATGCTGAACACACCAAATTCATAGGGACGAATGGAGGTATAATTATGTATTATGTAGGCGTGGATCTTGGAACCTCGGCGGTAAAACTTCTCCTGATGGAAGGAACAGGTAAAATTACTAACATTGTTTCCAAGGAGTATCCACTGTATTTTCCCCAACCGGGCTGGAGTGAGCAGAAGCCAGAAGACTGGTGGAGTGCAGTGAAAGAAGGCTTGAAGGAACTGACAAAGGAGTGCGAAAAGTCGCAGGTGGCAGGCATCAGCTTTGGCGGCCAGATGCATGGACTTGTGATATTGGACAAGGACGACAGTGTGATTCGTCCTGCAATCCTGTGGAACGATGGCAGGACACAGGAGGAGACTGATTATCTCAACAATGAGATCGGAAAAGATAAACTGTCAAAGTACACTGCCAATATTGCATTTACAGGATTTACGGCACCGAAGATCTTGTGGGTAAAGAACAAGGAACCAGAGAATTTCGCAAAAATCAGCAAAATCATGCTTCCAAAGGATTATATTGCCTATATGCTTACAGGGAGTTTTTGTACAGATGTCTCCGACGCATCAGGCATGCTTCTCTTTGATGTGGAGCACAAGTGCTGGTCGCATGAAATGATGGAAATTTGCGGCGTGAACGAGTCGCAGCTTGCTAAGATTTATGAGAGCTATGAGGTTGTAGGTACATTAAAGCCGGAAGTGGCAGCGGAGCTTGGACTGTCCGAAAATGTGAAGGTGGCAGCAGGCGCAGGCGACAATGCGGCAGCGGCAATCGGAACCGGCACAGTCGGCGATGGGATGTGTAATATTTCCCTTGGAACAAGTGGAACGATCTTTATCTCCAGCAAGAACTTTGGCGTTGACCAAAATAACGCGCTCCACTCCTTTGCACATGCGGATGGAAAGTACCACCTGATGGGCTGCATGCTGAGTGCGGCTTCCTGCAACAAGTGGTGGATGGAGGATATCATGCATACCACGGAGTTTGGAAAGGAACAGACAGCCATCACCGATGACAAGCTTGGAAATAATCATGTCTATTTTCTGCCATATCTGATGGGTGAGCGTTCTCCTCACAACGACGCCAATGCACGCGGCACCTTTATTGGAATGACGATGGATTCGACAAGGGCAGATCTGTATCAGGCAGTGCTTGAGGGTGTGGCATTTGCGATCCGCGACTCCTTCGAGGTGGCAAAGAGCCTTGGCATCAATATACAGTCGTCCAAGATCTGCGGCGGCGGCGCCAAGAGTCCGCTCTGGAAAAAGATATTTGCAAATGTGCTAAATATCCGTCTTGATCTCATCGAGAGCGAGGAGGGACCTGGTTACGGTGGAGCGATTCTTGCGGCGGTTGCCTGTGGCGAGTACGATTCCGTGGAGGATGCAGCGGCAAAACTTGTCAAAGTGGTTGACAGCGTGGAGCCCGACAAGGAGCTTGCAGCCCGTTATGAGGAGTGCTACCGCAAGTTTGCCCAGATTTATCCGACAGTCAAAGAACTGTTTCCAAAAATTTCATAAGAAACAAAAATAACAGTCCAGAGTTTTTTCAGACATATTCTGGGCTGTTGTTTTATATGAGTGTTTCTTTTTTTACCATTCATTATTGTTAGTGTAAAAAGTAACGTTACACGATATTCATTATTCAATTGTTCTCGACTTTTTATAGATATGATGGTATGATAATAATGCGAATGCAAACAAAAATGTTTGCTATTTGCTGCGTCTATATAATAAACGCGTATGTTTTGCGAATTCTATCAATTGGTTGATCTCATAGTAATTTTATAGAAATATGGGGAAATTATGTCATATAGGGAACAGAATATAGTCGAATTGTCAGAAAAAACTCAGTAGAAAACATAAACGAAAAGTTTTTTAAGAAAATAAAGGACGACATATGGCGAGAGTAGTATAGAGCTAGATGGTTCCGGCTGCTTAGACTGGAGAGGAATCACAAAAAGAGCGATAAAGGATAAAAAGTAGGTAAGAGCAATGTACAAATGGGAAAAGTTATTTGACAGCGTGGCACTGACAAGGGCGAAGACGATTGACAGCAGCAGGATTATGCTGATGAATAAAGATGAAACGCATATTGATGCGGCGGTGATGGCGATGGGAGCACGGGCAGAGGTTTCCATCACTCTTAAAGAGGGCGTTCCATTGATCATGAAATGTAAATGCCCTAAGGCGAGAAGCGGTAGGAAATGCGAGCATATGGCAGCCGTGCTTTATAAAATTGAGCAGGAAAATAAGACTGCGGCGGAAAGTGTGCCAGAACAGACAGATATAAACGATTTTCAGGAAATGTGGGATACAGCAGTCGCAAGTGAGACATCAAAAGAAAAAGCAGAAAATCCAATAGACACGAGATCCGCAATAGTTGACAAGACCACAAATGCCAAATCTAAATCAAGCAGAACGTCAGCTGCACAGAAAACAGAAAAAGTAGAAGCAGAGACGAAGGCGGAAGAGCCGACGCCGAAAAAGCGCGGCAGAAAGTCAAAGGCGCAGCTTGAAGCAGAACGCGCAGCGGCGGAAGAAGCCGCAAAGCAGGCAAAAAAAGAGGAGACAGAGCGGCGAATTGCCGAGCGAAGAGCACAAAAGGCAGCGCAGAAGGCAGAGCGCAAACGGAAACGTGCAGAAGCAGAGGAAGCGCAGCGAAAGGCACGTGAGGAAGAAGCTGCAAGAAAAGCGGAAGAAGAAAAGAAACAGCAGGATGAAGCTGTGCGTCGGGAAATGGAAGAGCGAAAAAGGCGGGAGGAAGAGGAGAAAAGAAGAAGGGAACAGGAAGCGGAAGCCATAAGGAAAAAAGAAGAGAAGGTAAAGGCAGCAATAGCGAGAAAGAATGAGGTGGAGGTGGAGACACAGACAGAGCCATGTTATCAATATTTTGACATTGATGCGATCAGGAAAAAACAGGATTTTTCGAAGGAGGCCCTAGACAAAGGACAGAAGTATCTTGAGTCCCAGACTATTGCCGTACAAAGCATTCAGGTTGGTTATTATGAAAAGATGGATGATATGGCTGCACATGTGAGTGCTATCGCAGAATACCGCAAGCGGCAGTTTCCTGTTGATGTGATTTTCAATAGAGATACCATGCTCAGGACCAAGTGCAGCTGTCCTGAATGCAATCGAACCTATCGATATGGCTGGTATGACAGGGCGGACAATCATTGCGCGTTTATCGCCGCGGTGCTTCAGTATGCGCAGGCATATATGGCTCAGAAGGAAGTCGGCGATGCGACGGACAAGCGGGGGGCAATGCTGCTTGCTGATTTCCAGCGCAATCACACGAATCAGATCGTGGCGAGCGCCACCATGCAGGAGGAAGCGCTGAATCTTGTGCCCAGACTGATCCGCAATGACGATGGACTTCGGATTTCTTTCAGGATTGGTGTGGGAAAACTTTTCGTGATCAAAGATCTGATCGAGTTCTGTGCACAGGTGCGTGCTTCCGAGACCGTTCAGTATGGGACGAGCACGAAACTAAACCAGAATATCAACAATTTTGCTCCCCGCGCAAGGCAGTGGTATGAATTCCTGAGCAAAGTCATACAGGAGGAAGAAGACATTATCAACCGCATCAGTGAGATGCGTTACTATTATTATGAAAGAAAGAGAAAATGTTCCGATTTTGAGCTGTATGGCTGGCGGCTTGACCAGTTTTGTGAAATGATGGGCGATGATGCCGTCGAGTATGAGGACAAGACCTCCGAGAAAAGAGGAAAGGCACAGCTCATCTGCAAGGAAGGTACGCCGAAGCTTACCATGCAGATACGCAAGACCAAGGTTGGCAGGAAGAAAGAGTTCCATGGTGTCGATGTTTCCTGTAATATGCCGCAATTTTATATTGGAGCGGTCAATGCCTGCTACATTAAAGATGATGTTCTGTACAAAACTGACGTTGGTGTCACAAATATAATACGCCCGCTCCTTGACCTGTCAAATGGAGGGCAGATCGATTTTCAGATTGGGCGTTCCAAGCTCACGGACTTCTATTACTCCATGCTGCCGCAGATCGAGGAGGTATTTACTGTCATGGAGGAGGACAGTGAGGAAATCCACAAATATCTGCCGCCAGAGGTAGTATTCCTCTTTTATCTGGACTCTGCGGACGGCGATATCACCTGCCGGGTGACCGCTCAGTATGGGGAGAAGGAGTGCTCGGTCATGGAGTCCGTTCTGTCGGATCCCACCACATCATATTATGAGAGCTATCGCCTGGAGGGACGCGAGCGCGAGATATTCTTCCTCACAAAACAGGTATTTCCATATGCAGATAAGGAGCGCAATCTGTTTTACTGTAACTGCGAGGAGGATATCATTTATGATGTATTGAACAATGGTGTGGAGCGGCTCGCTGAGCTTGGCGAAGTGCGCTGCACGAATGCGTTCAAAAGTCTGAATATTGTGCGGAAGATGCGCATGTCTGTCGGCGTGTCGGTGTCGAGTGGTCTTCTTGACTTGGAGATTGACACAGAGAACATTTCCCGGGAAGAGCTGCTCGAAGTGCTAAAGGGATATAAGCTGCGCAAGAAATATTACAGGCTGAAAAACGGTGATTTTATCAATTTGGAAGATGAGAATCTTCAGATGTTAAAAGAACTGATAGATACGATGCATCTTCCCCCCAAGGAGTTTATCAAGGGCAAGATCCATCTGCCGATTTACCGCACGCTTTATCTGGACAAGCTTCTCGAGGAGAAGGAAGGGCTGTATACAAACAGGGATCATACCTTCCGCGAGATGGTCAAGAATTTCAAGACGATCAGTGATGCGGATTATGAAGTGCCTGCGAGTCTAAAACGTGTCATGCGCAGCTATCAGAAAAATGGTTATAAGTGGCTCAAGACTTTGGAGTCCTGTCAGTTTGGCGGAATCCTTGCGGATGACATGGGACTTGGTAAGACGATTCAGGCGATTTCCTTTTTATTATCTGAGAAAAAGAAGGGTGTGACCACACTTGTTGTCGCGCCGGCTTCGCTTGTGTTTAACTGGGGCGAGGAGTTTAACAGATTTGGATCGGAGTTAAAGGTGCAGCTCATCACAGGCGACCAGCAGGAGCGCCAGAAAAAGATTGAGGATTATGCAGATTATGACGTGAGTGTCACTTCCTACGATCTGCTCAGAAGGGATATTTCTTATTATGAAGGGAAAAAGTTTACGTATGAGGTGATCGATGAGGCGCAGTATATCAAGAATCACACCACAGCGGCTGCAAAGGCAGTCAAGGTCATCAACAGCCAGATGCGGATCGCGCTGACAGGTACACCAATTGAGAACAGACTGAGTGAGCTGTGGAGTATTTTTGATTATCTGATGCCGGGATTTCTGTACAGCTATGAGGTTTTTAAGCGGGATATCGAAACACCTATTGCGAAGTATGATGACAAAGATGCCATGGCAAGACTTCAGAGAATGGTAGGCCCCTTTATCATGCGCCGCTTAAAGTCAGATGTTCTAAAAGACCTTCCTGACAAGCTCGAGGAAGTTCGCTATGTGAAATTTGATAAGGCACAGCAGACAGCTTATGATGCACAAGTAGTACATATGCAGGAAATGCTGGCAAAGCAGGATGATGACGACTTTAACAAGAACAAGATGAAGGTGCTGGCAGAGCTGACCAGGCTTAGACAGATCTGTTGTGATCCGAGCCTGTGTTTTGACAATTATACGGGAGAGTCGGCAAAGCTTGATTCCTGTGTAGAACTGGTGCAGAGTGCGATGGATGGCGGACACAAGATGTTGTTGTTTTCCCAGTTTACATCAATGCTCGAACTGATCAAGAAACGTCTTGATGAGCAGGGAATTGCCTACTATGTGATCACTGGAGAAACTTCCAAGGAGAAGCGTCTGCAGCTTGTCAAAGCATTTAATGAAGACGATGTTCCTGTATTTTTGATTTCCTTGAAGGCGGGCGGTGTTGGTCTGAACCTGACAGGAGCAGATGTAGTCATTCACTATGATCCATGGTGGAATATCGCTGCGCAGAATCAGGCGACCGACAGGGCACACCGCATCGGACAGACTAAAAAAGTGACAGTATATAAGCTGATCGCAAGACACAGTGTCGAGGAGAAAATCCTGAAATTACAGGAGACGAAGCGTGACCTCGCCGAGCAGGTTATGAACGGTGATCTAGGACAGCTCGGAAGTATGAGCAAGGATGAGCTGTTAGATCTGCTGCAAGGGTAAAATATAACGAGAATGGTTCTCCATTCTCGTTATGGATGTGTTGATGAACTGCGCAGATTTTTGGTGTTCTGCATGCGGAACTGTTTCGGTGTGATGTTCTTGTATTTGCGGAATGTTTTGATCATGTGGCTGCAATCCGAAAAGCCGGCTGCCTGGCTGATATAGGTCATGTCATAATCCGTAAAGAGCAGCATATCCTCCGTCTTAATCACACGGATATATTCTATGTATTCCTTGCAGGAGCGCCCATAAATCTGGCGGAACTGCTTGGCGAAGAAGGAGTAACTCATGTTGCAGCGTATGGCAAGCTGTTCCACCTTTAGAGGCTGGTCAGAGTGGGCGTCAATATACTCAGTGATCGTCTCGATCGAACTTCCAGATGGGGCGGAAACTTCGTAGGACGGCGTAAAGCCGCGCCCGCGCCAGATGCGGAGCATGTTCACCAGAATACAGTTGATGTAGGAGTACATAATCATGTAGTGCCCGTAATGCTTTGTCTGCGCCTCCCTTGCACAGCCGCTGACAAACTCCATAACTGGAAAACCGGCCAGGTCCTGGGAGGAAAAGCAGAAAGAAACTTCGGGATTTTCCATCGCCTGCAGGACTGCACTTTTGAGCTGCGGTACATATCCGATGTTCTCACGGAAACGGTTCAGATCAAATTTGATCACATAGTACAAAAGGTGCGTTTGTTTATCGCAGCCGGGTTTGCTATAGATCGCATGTATGGCTTCTGGGGGGAGAACTGCCATATCACCTGGGGCTAAGATGTAGCTTTTTTCATCGCTTTCGACGAGGGCAGTTCCCTCAACCATCAGAAGGATCTCCATATAATGATGCCAGTGAGAACGCACAGGAAAGTTATGTTTTGCAGTGTCAAACAGGAATGCTTCGTAGGGGGAGTTCAGCAAATCCCCTGGTTCAAACAGATTGTACATGGCTTCATACCTCTTGGAAAGTTATGGATCGTAACAATTGGTTTCATTGTCAAGCTATTATAGCATGTGCGATAGGGATTTTCCAGCAGATTTGATGCTTTTTAATAGTTTTTAATAATGGATTCTGTTAGTCTTTTCAGATGCCATAGAAAATATTGCAGACAAGTCGGATTTGCGGCTGAATGACTGAGAGATACATGGTAAGAAATGTTAATTTACAAATGAATTGAGTGGAGGTAACAATATGACGAATTTAGACAAACTGCTTGGTGAGATCAATCGGGAACATGTATATATCCAGACACACAATTTCCCAGACCCGGATGCGATCGCAAGTGCATACGGACTGCAGAGGCTGCTGGAATTGCGCGGTGTGCATGCGACATTGTGTTATAAAGGAAAGATTGATCGTTACAGTACCGGCAAGCTTGTGGAAATCATGGAAATAGAACTTCTGAATGTCGACGATCTGGAAAAAGTGCTGAGTGATGACGATGAGGTGATTCTGGTTGATTCCCAGAGAGGAAATTCCAATATTTTCGATATGACAGGAGATGAGATTATCTGTGTCGACCATCATCCGGACAATGACCTGTCTGCGTACCGTTTCAGAGATATCCGCCCGGAGATCGGTGCCTGTGCGACCATGATTGCGCAGTACTTTTTTGAAAATAACATTCCGATGGACAGCAGGATTGCGACATCGCTGACATATGGTATCCGCATTGACACCAGCAATCTCACGCGAGGTGTCTCCAAGCTGGATATTGAAATGCTTTATCGGATGTATGATGACTGTGATTATAATATTATATCAATGTTGGAGAACAGTGTTCTGTGCTTTGATGATTTGACTTCCTATTCCAAGGCGATCTCGAGCATTGAAGTATACGATGACATCAGTTTTGCGGACATAGGGAGAGATTGTCCTGTCATTGCAGATATTTCGGATTTTATGCTCGCCTTGAAGGAAGTCACATTTTCCATCGTATATTCCACAAAGGAGGGTGGGATCAAGCTTTCCGTGCGAAGTGAGGGAATGGGATCCGATGCCGGAAAGGTGATCAGCAAAGCGTTGGAAGGCATCGGTAACGGCGGTGGACACGCTTCCATGGCAGGCGGTTTTGTCCCGTTTGAAGGTAATGAGCAGGAGAAGGCTGCATTGATAGGAGAGATCAAACGCAGGTTTCTCGCGGTGTTACAGGAGAGTCGTGCTGAAGTAAATTAATTTTGGTGATAGTCAATAAACGTGTTGGTGTTACTTTAAAGTGTTACCAACTTATA
>CAMWLV010000054.1 GCA_947175175.1 uncultured Lachnospiraceae bacterium | reverse complement strand
GTTTTGGAAACTAGCTTAGCCATGTGCTATCACCTATTTCTTTCAATGTCTTATCAATGAGTTCATGCTGGGCATTCGTATCAATATTGGCTTGTACGATCTGGGCAGCCATAAGCGAAGCAACTGCGACCATCTCGCGCTTCACCTCGTCAGCTAACTTCTGCTTCTCAAGCTCTGCCTCTTTCCTGGCTGTCTCCACAATCCGGGCCGCTTCCTGCTTCGCATCGGCAACAATCTTTGCTTCGTTCTCCATGCCACGCTTGCGGGCGTCAGCTAAAATTGCTTCCGCTTCTTTGCCTACCTGACTTAGCTTTTCTTCATAGAGGGCACGTGTATCAGCCGCTGCCTTCTGGTCAGCCGCTGCCTGGTCGAGTTCTCCCTTGATCTTCTCTTTCCTGTCGTTCAGCATCTTCCGCACCGGATTGAATAAGAAGTGTGATGCGACAAGGAAAAGAACGAACATGGCGATGATCATGAGAAAAGTATCCGCCAAAAGCTGGAAGTCCAGGTCAAATAACCGGCTCAATCCCCCTGTCTCGGTAGCAAGTACCATGGTGTGATTCACCATACCTTTGTACCTCCTTTTTCCATTTTACTTTACATTCCTGATTATGGTACTAAAGGTTTTACGAACAGTAACAGCATGGCCACGAGCAGACCATAGAGACCTGTTGTCTCGGCAACCGCCTGGCCAAGAAGCATGGTAGAGGTAACATCAGATTTTGCGCCCGGGTTCCTGCCTACTGCTGCTGCTGCATGACCTGCGGCGATACCCTGGCCTACACCAGGTCCGATACCAGCGATAACCGCAAGACCTGCACCAATTGCTGAACAACCTAAGATAAAGTTTGAATTAAATTCCATAATTAATTCCTCCTGTGAAATAATTGGTAAAAATTTAAATTAGATGAAATTAGCCTTCAATGGCATTATTGATATATGTCATTGTCAGCATACAGAATACATATGTCTGGATCGCTCCAGAGAACAGATCGAAGTACACATGAAGCGCCGCCGGCCAGCCTGTTGCGATGAATCCAAGCAGACCATAGAGCAATGCCATCATAACGGTTCCTGACAGAACGTTTGCGAACAAACGAAGTGACAGGGAAATGGGTACCGCGATATCTCCGATCACGTTGATCGGTGCCCAGATCGGCCATGGATCACACAATCCCTTGATCACGCCTGAGACCTTCTGATACTTAAATTTGTTAAAAGTAATCAGGGTAAAGGTAATCAGACCAAGTGCAAATGTCACGCCATAGTCAGCCGTGGGTGCCCTAAGTCCCATCAGACCGGAAATGTTGCTGATGAGGATAAAAATAAACAGTGTGCCGATATAGTTGGCAAAGGCTGTGGCATTTTTCCCCATAACACCCTTGATCATGTTGTCGAGCATCTCGACTATGAGCTCCACAACATTTTGGAAAGCTCCAGGTACCTCCGTCGCATGTTTGATCGCCCGGTTCGCGCACAGACAGAATATAATGATGATCGCCATGACGATGAAAAGACATACATGCGTAGTTGTTATCCACAGCTTCTGGCCAAAGAGTTCATATTGAAACACACCATGTATCATAAAATCAATGTCATCAGCACCGGATAACAATATTCCTGCTCCCATACACTCACCTCCTTGTTTTATTTCTCTATTCAGTTTTTTGTTACATGGTAACTATTCGATTACCTCATAGTTACATTTCCTTTTGAGGCATACCCCTACGCCCCATGGTGAAACAACCTGGCGAACAGCGGCTGCAGATATGCCGATACTTTCAGCCCCATAACTCCCGCAAAAGCAGCCAGTGGATTGCCGACCCTCGTCACCATCAGGATTCCCAAGATGACCACCACTATGAGATACCTGATAATATTTTGTCTCGTTGCTGCTGCCTGCGCCCCCTTTACATCTCTTTCAACGGCTGCATTCAAAGTGACCGCCATATGAAAGGCCATAAATATTGCTGTTAGCACTCCTACCCAGAGTCCTATACTGTAGCCTGTCTTATCCTCCACGACGAAGAAAACGAGCACCTGACACAGAATACCAAATAAAATGATCCCAAAAAGCAGCCCCGGAAGAGCTGTATTGATCTTTCTAAGTCTTGTCCTCATCTTTCTGATCTCCCTCGTAAATCTTCTTTGCCAGAATAAAAATATTCCGAAAGCCCGCCAGGGCTCCCACAAAGAATAATAAAACAAACCAAAATGCGGTTCCCAGTCTCCTGTCCAGATACAGTCCCGCAAAAGAGCATAAAAAGATCGGAACGAGCATATTGATGCCAAACTGGGTAATCACAGCCAGCGACTGATAGACTGACTTTTTATACTTTTTATTTCTTCCCATTTGTCCTCCTCCATATGCCTGATCTATCCATTCTTTTGATGCCTAACCATAATTATACAGAAATTTGGTAAAATTGTCTAGTAAATGTCTGATTTTTTTAATATAAATAGGAAAAAAGATGCCGAACCGTTTCCCGTGTCCGACACCTTTCTATCGATATCTTTCTTATCCAATCACTTATTTCACCATCACATCGGCAAAAGAGAATTCGCCCTCTGTCACTGCAAAAAGCTCCTGTTTTGCAAGTCCGAAACAGTCAATCATTTCCGGAGAGAATACACCGCATTCACCCTCCATAATCATTCGCGCTGCCTCCTCGACTGCAAACGGATCCTTGTATACACGCTTGCTCACCAGCGCATCATACACATCTACAACGGATACAATCTGCGCCCAGATCGGAATTTCATCTCCCTTTAACTTATCTGGATACCCGTTTCCGTCGTGCCGCTCATGGTGATATCTGCAGATATCATAGCAGTAGCGGTAAAATTCATTGTCCTCCTGCTTGAACTTCTCGAGGAGCTCACAACCATAAGTCGTGTGCTTCTTCATCTCCTCAAACTCTTCCTCGGTAAGTCTCCCTGGCTTCAGAAGAATACTGTCAGGTATTGCAATCTTACCTATGTCATGCAATGCCGAAGCGCTGACAATCAGAGACGCCTGCTCTTTAGTGATGCCATACTTGGGATAAATCTTCATGATATATTTCAGGAAAAGCTTTGTAAAATATTTCACTCTCTGAATATGTTCTCCTGATTCAAGGCTTCTGAACTCAACAACAGAACTCAGGGCATTTACCAGAAACTCATTGCTCCGCTCAAGCTTTTCCCGGCTCTCGCGAAGCTGTCTCGTGCGCTTCTCGAGCTTGTGCTCCAGATAGATTCTGTGCTCAAAAAGTTCCATGATATTTTTCGAACGCCGCATGACAACATTCGGCGCAAACGGCTTATAGATAATATCGGAAGCGCCATACTCATAAGCCTTTTCATCTGTCTCGTCTGTCGCCTCGCCAGTGATCATGATGACGGGAATCGTGTTGATATAATCCTCCTCGTTCATAAACTGCAGTACATCAAGACCTGATTTCTTCGGCATCAGCAGATCCAGAAACAACAGACACAGTCTGTCGCTGTATTCCGTAATGATATTGATCGCCTGCTCGCCATCCTCAGCTTCCATGATCTGATACTGCTCATCAAATATAAATTTTATCATCTCGCGGTTAATCTCCGCATCATCCGCAATTAAGATCGTGTCTTTTTCTATTGCCTCCATCGCTACCAGTTCCTTCCCCTTTCTATCGTCATGCCAACAGTTTTTCAATCCCTGCGATTACGATATTGTAATCCTCCGTCACCACGTCAAGCATCTGTTTTGCGCTGTCCAGATCTTTTCCGCGAAGCACTTCCGTAATCTCATGGCTGGACTTGTAGAGACGTGTGAACGCCATATTCTGACACATGCCCTTCATCGTATGCGCCGCCCGGAATGCATCGTCGGCATTTCCGTCATTGATGCACTGGACAAGTGTCTTGAAACTCTCATCCCTTGTGAACATCCCTGCAAACTTTCTGATTCTGTCCTCTGTCCTGAGGCGTGACATGATCTCATTGTAGTCACCGCCCACTTCCTCATAGAACTCCTGTACTGTCATAATTTCCCTCCTGAACTCCACACATTATATACACATCGATTGTTCTGTCTTTGCTATAAAGATTATATCGCATCTTTTTCCATAATTCAACATCTTTCGTCAGGGATTCATCTCCTCTACCATAGGGGAAAGCTGCGAAAGAATGTGATCCATGTCTTCAAATATGGCACTTTTCGTCGTTCCAAGATTATTCGCGCGCTCAATATGCCTGACAACTTCCTGGTATTGCTGCTTGATATCATCAAAAAACTGTCCGATCGTCTGCAGCTCCCTATGCGCGTCGTCAATCACAGTGGAAATCTCGTTCTGCACGGACACTGTGTTTTCCGCAGTCTTCGTGATCTTGTGAAAGGACTCATATGTACTGTTGACTGTATCAATATTCCGGCTCAATGCCTGCTGTGATGCAGTGATACTATTGTTTAATTCGCCCGTTCCGCGTTCCACCTCATGAACACCTGTATCCACTTCCTCCGCAAGCTCTTTAATCTGGTCTGCAAGCTCCTTTACATTCGTAGCAACGACTGCGAACCCCCTGCCAGACTGTCCCGCCCTTGCCGCCTCAATCGATGCGTTGAGCGCAAGGATATTGGTCTGCTCCGCAATTGAAATAATCTTTTTCATGCACTGCTTGATTCCCTCCACAGAACCCTGCAGCTGTTCAAAGGTCTGTTCCATATCACTGTAGGTTCTCTCCACATGAACAGAAGTACTCTTTAACTCCTCCACCTTGCCCTGTGCCTCGGACACCGCGTCGTTAATGGCTCCCCGCACCTGCACAAACTGCCCTGCAACATTGTTGATATCAGAAAAAGACTGCTCAAAATCCGACAGCTGCTCATGAAAATGGTCTGCCTTTTTCATAACTCCGGAAAACGAACTGCCCACCATGCCCAGCTCCCACAAGGATTCAACCTCCTTGCCGACCAGCTCTTTCCGATACTCTTTCAGGCTGTCTGCTGCATGCAGTACCGGATATAGGCTGTGTACACTGCCCAGTCTGTCACTGGTTTTCTTTCCAAAAAACATCTTATACTCCCCCTTTTACTCAAACACCACGCAGGTCATGGACTGGTTTACAAAACGGTTATTGTAATGTTCCCCATATCCGATCAGCCCCGCATGACTTCCTAACTCCGACATTTCATCCAGATATGTCTGCATATACCCGCGCTCGCAGAACAGCTTATATCGGAACAGACAGTTGACTGAAAATACGGCTGAGCGTTTGGGAAAATCATGGCAGATATTCTCAATTGTCCGATGTACGATAGCCTCATAATCACCAAGCTGCAGCAAAATCAAAACATCTGAATCATTCACCTGACGATAACAAGCAAGGGAATCGCCCCTGACATCCTTAATAGAAATGATACAGGTGTCATCTCCGTTAACCTTTCCAAAAGGATTTTGGAAAGTCTGTGTCAGGATCTCCTCGTCCGTCACATGAAGAATATTTTTGTAAACCTGCTTTGCCGGTCTTCCGTTCAATGTGCCAATCACATAATTCTCCTTGTCTGTATCGGAGGCGATAAAACGGTAATTGCCGAGCTTGTGATAAATATTCTCCTTGTAGGTCTTTACCCTGCCGCCCATATTCCGCACCAATGCATATGCTACTGCATCCTCGTAAATCCTTCCATTGACAGATACCTTCCCTGCATCTCCAGTTCCTCCAACCAGAGAAATCTTTTTTTGTTTCAATACTGTATTAATAGTCGAAAGTACGCATGCGTCGTTGCCAGTACAGAAGTCGATACACACTGTATCATCCTCTGCACCGCCAACCCTTCTCGTATCCTCTTCCAGCCGCTCAATATACTTGATCGGCATCGTCGACGCTTGTTCCAGTACATTTGCTGCCGCAGTCACCCCATCCAGAAATGCGATGATGCCCACACCCTCTTCCACCATTTTGATGTCATAACTCATCCCGATACATCCAATACTCGGAACACCAGGATATCGTCTCGCCAGTGTCTTTACATGTGTTTCAAACTGGGCATTGCTTGACATCAGCATAATAAACTGGGGATTCTCCAGCCCATCAAGCGCTTCCGCCAGATTTCCGCTTTGGCTCATTCCAAAAAACTGTCTCATCTCATCGTCTCCTCAAATATTCGTTTCCTATCATTACTCAATCTTGATTATACGTTAAAAATACGCAAAGTGCAACGGCTATTTCTTAATATAAAACCATTGAAGCCGCCGCAAAAAAGAGTTAAACTGTAAGTACAGTCTTATCTCAAAACCTTTCGCAATCAATTATAAGGAGAATACGCCATGAATGATTTGAAAATTTACCGTAAACGCATGATACCCGACGAATGTATATTGTTAAAGGACGATATTATTCTTGATCAAACAGATGACCGAATTATCACGAAATGGAACACCTTAAAACCGCGGCGGGATTTTCATCATGGCTACTCCTGCTACTATTTAAAGTCTGGTTACAAAGTGAGTAAATTTTACCGTGAGGACAATACGCTCTTGTACTGGTACTGCGACATTGTGGACTATACATATCAGGAAGCAGAAAATGCGCTGGTCGTGACAGACCTTCTTGCCGATGTGATCGTCTACCCAGACGGCTATATCAAGGTGCTCGACCTCAATGAACTTGCCATCGCCCTCGAGAAAAATCTGTGTGAGGTGCAGGTTATCACACAGGCGCTGAGAAAGCTTGACAGCCTCCTGAATTTGATCTATGATGACAAATTTGATACGTTGTCTGCTGATATTGATGCCTTTTCTATGAATTTGATGGAGAAAGATACATGAAATACACTAACTGGACATAGCCAATCTTTTCCTGATCGCCTTATCTCTCCGTTCCTATTCCTATCTGGGTCCCACTGGCAATATACAGATGTTTCTGCAAAGGCTTTTTCCCACTGTGCACCGGTATAGCTTGCCGAATCCGGTGAAATTAGCAACATCACAAGACAAAAAATGGAGTAAATATATCCATAATCGCCATTTATTCTTCAAATGGCACATGATAAAATTAAAAAATATACAGAGCAACGGTATTAGACTTTACGGTTTTATATTGGAAAGGAGAAATTCATATGCACAAAAAGTTCACAAAACTGGCTGCATTATCATGCGCGTCAATTCTGCTTGTCACAAACAGCGCAGTCGCATTTGCGGCTGAAGGAACTGTTGTACCAACAGAGGTTTCCCTGGCGCGTCAGGCAGAGCTATATTATGAATTTACCGGAAACGACTCCGGTAAGGCAGGATATGCACAGGGAAATCTCTATCTATATTCACCTGTTGATGCTTCCTATAACCTGTACTGGAGCGACAACACGGGTGCATTGGGCAGATATTATCCGATCGCTTCTCTGAAAGCAGGCGCTGGAGAGACAGCTGTATTCCAGTTCGGATACCACACTGCAATCCCGGCAGATGCAACGAAAGTCATTGCAGTGAACGCAGCCAGCACAGAATACCCAACTGTATCGAATGCGGCAGCAGTTTTTGACATTCCCGCTGGCAAACAGCTCGGTTACTTTTCTGCGGATGCGCTTTACACGTTCAACTCGTTTTCAGACATCCATATTGACGAGGAGCATTTCGGGGAAACACCTGCATACTGGTGGGAATATTCTGAAGCGCATTGGGCACAGGCACTTGCATATGCGGCCAATCTCGGCGTAGACTTTATTGTGTCATCCGGCGACCAGGTCACAAATGCCAAACTTGCCAACCTGGACAAAGAATGGCAGGCTTACCAGCTGATTCTGGCACAGTCAGACTATGTCAATCCGATCTATGAATCCGGCGGAAATCATGAAGTCCGCCAAGATGACAATGTTCCACTTGAACTCCAGATGTTCATCAACGGAAGTGGTCTGAATGGTTCCATTGATACGATCGCTGCTGCAAAGCCATATTATTCTGTGACAGAACCCACTACAGGCGATCTGTTTATCTTTATGGCATTGGAAGGCGGATATCGCCCGGCAAAATATGACGAATTTACAACAGAGCAGCTTGACTGGGTAGAAAATCTCCTTCGGGAAAATTACGGAAAAGGAAAAAATATCTACCTTATCCAGCATGCATTGATCAAAGGATATGGACCAGGTGATGATCTGGAAACCCCTTATTACAGCGGTTCCGTTGATCCTGAACTGCCATCTGCACAGCGATTTATCTCCTTGTTGGAGGCCTATCCGGATATTGTCTGGATCTCAGGACATTCTCATGAGGATTTTGCGCTGGATTATAACTTCACCGACAATAATGGTACTTCCTGCAGCATGATCCACAATCCATCTGTAGGAAATCCCACACATGTCACAGATGGTGCAATCGACTATGCGTTTAACGAAAATCTTTCGCAGGGATACTATGTGCAGACATTTAAAACAGCTGTCATATTTAATGGTGCAAACCTCTGTGACGAGAAAATGTATCCTGCATACACCTACATCATCGATGGAAACACTTCCGTAAAGAAACAGGAAAACAAGCCTGTAACTCTTGAAAAAGATGTGGAAGTCACACCTGGCACATTAAGGTCAGTCCTTGCTAATGTGAATACAGTACTCGGTATATACTATGAATTTAGTTCTTATGACCAGTATCAGGCGTTAAAGAAATGCTATTATGAGTATAAAGATATGGATACCAATGCGATGACAGAGGCAGAGCGCCTGACCGCATACAGCAGACTGAAGTCCTCCATAGCAGAGCTGTATCAGATCGCGGAAGCTTTGCGATAATACGAATTGCAAATAGGACAGATAATTGAGACAGGGCTGCTGCCGATATTGATTTGGCAGCAGCCCTTAGCATACACACCATAAGTTTTCTGTCCGCCCATGCCGAAATATATTGAAATAACAGGAGTTAGCAGGAAATTTGAGGGGAATGCAATGAACTATCATTATGAGTGGGTAAAATACGATAAAAATATACCAGGCAGAATACTGATGCAGGATAAGCCAGGCTGGCGGTGCAATACAACACCGCACTGGCATCCTGAGCTGGAATTTGTCTATATGATCGAAGGCACCCTGCAGGTGTGCATCGATGGAACAGAGCAGATGATTCAAAGCGGGGAATTTTATTTCTGCAATACAAAAGTGATTCATTCCACTGCCACACTGGACAGTACTGCTCATTATAAATATATTGTCCTCCAGCTTTCCCATGATTTTCTGCTGCGCTTTTATGATGACTGCATCTTTAGCATTCATCGAAACACTGCCTATGACAAACTCAAAACCCAGCTTCAGCATTTAGTATGTCTGTCAGAGCACGATACATCGCAGTACTCTTATAATTTTATTGATATCGAGAAAAACAAAGTGCTTCTGGAGATTTGTCAGATATTGCTTGAGGAATGCGTCCTATCCAGCACCAATATCCTAAAAGAACCCAATTTCACAGGATACGCCAGGAATGTAATGGAATACGTATGTGAGCATTATACCCAGAAGCTCAGTCTTCAATCGCTGGCAGAGATCGTCGGCTTATCCCCGCAATATCTGTCAAAATATTTTAGAAAAGCAACCAATATGTGCCTCACCCGCTATATCAATCTGATTCGGCGCGAGCACTCAAACAAATTTTTACTAAATAAAAATATGAATATCTCAGATGTAGCACTGAGCAACGGATTTCCAGATGTCAAAACTTATGTTCGCACATGCAAAAGTGTTTATGGAATGACACCTTCTGCATTGCGTAAGGAACTGTTCAGTTCCTAGTAATCTGGAATTCAACTGTGGAGTAGGTGTGTGTAGACAACATTACTCAATGGGAACCTCCGCCGAGACAACCGACCTGTCTGCTGCCATATTCCGATCAATGATGCCATCACTCCCATAATGCTCATCGCCATCATTAAATACATAGATATACAGAGTCGAAAGCTCTTTCCCATTCACTGCAAACACTGTAGTTCCTGATGTTGTTGACATATCCTGCATGGGAAGGAGTTCTCCATCCTGATTGCAGATTACCGTTTCGCATGGTATCGTCTGCTTCCCTTTGCCATACTGGGAGACATATTCCTCGTAACTCATATCGGGGTCTTCCTCGCCCTCCTGCAGTCCCAGCTTTTCCTCGTAGTCCGTCCTTGTAATATTCTTCTCAAATTCCACAGTCGGTGCTTTCACGTAAGTAACAATCTGATAAGGAGAAACAAATACTTTCTGTATCGTATAACCTTCTTTTTCCTGTCCAACTTCCATTTCTTTTACAGACTGCTGGTCTGCCTGAAAAGGAATCGCAAAATTCCACTGCCCACTATATTTGTGAGCTGCCGAGAGATCCTGTTCATTGTCAACCGTCGTGTCGTCCCAGCTAATTTGAGAAAGCTGCAGATTTAACGTACCCTGTTCCAGACCGCGCTCGTCCATGTCAAATTTCATCATGCCAATAAACGTGTAATCGTCAACTACTTTCCCCTCCAGATAATGATTCATCAATGTCTGCGCATCACTCTCCCCAGACACCTGCCATGTTCCATCAAGATGGAGCACATGAACCATGGTATCCTTGCCGACAACATGACTTGCTGGCATATTAAGCAGTCCCCCTCCTTCCGTGCGGACCTGTGCTGTCACAAAGACCGATAATCCATCGCAGTAAATCTCTGACGCAGATACTGTAATCCCTGCATCTGTTATTGTCATTTCGTTCGTATCACCCAATTTACCCTGTTCACTATCTATTATGATCAGTGACTCCGCCTTTTCGCTGTAATCTCCGGAAAACGGAACATCCTCTTCCACCTTCTCAAAAATTTTCCCGATCAGGGGGATTTTGACTGCAAGCGCTGGATTGGAATAGCACACTACTGCCCCCACACCGAGCACTACTGCTGCCGCCGCCGTCTGATGCCACCATCTGTGTCCGGGCTTTGCCTTGGAATTTTCACAATCAGGAAGGTCGTTCAGTGTTTCCTCTAATCGTTCCAACACCTGATGTGGTACTTCGTTGTCCTGTTGGATTTGCTTTATTACATGGTCAAAATAATTCATATTTTCACTTATCCCTTTCTACTATAAATGCTGCTGTTACAGATACTGCTTTTCCATGATTTTTCTGGCTTTTGCAAGCCTCGTACTCACCGTGTTTTCATTCAGTTCCAAAATCTCTGCGATTTCCCTGATCTTGAATCCCTCAATATAATAGAGCATTATTACAATACGGTATTTCTCATCAAGACATTGCAGAAACTCCTGCCATTCAACCGCCGCATAACTCTGCTCAACAATTCCCGACTCTATCAGCGCATCATCAGAAACCATTCTGCCCCTCTGCCTGCAGATTGCATTGCAATTGTTGATTAAGATACGCGTAAGCCATGTTTTAAAGTACTGATCCTTTTTCAGTGTGTCGATTTTTTCCCAGCATGCAAGAACACTTTCCTGTATCGCATCCGCCACGTCATCATCATTTTTGAGAATTGCCTTCGCCACCTTGTACATGGACGATGTGTGCTGCCTGATCAGACTGCTGAAAGCCTCCTTATCACGCCTCTTTGCCCGATAAACCAATATGTCCATCTTTCACCTCCGTATTTTGTTTCGGAACAATCCTTTTCGTTCCTTACACTCATTAGATGCTGATACTGGCTGTTTTCTTTTTCAATTTTTGCAATTGAGTTACTATTTCTCTTGCACAGTTCCTCTGCATTGGCGTGTACACAAAATAAAGGCTTCTGGCAATATGCAATACCACCAAAAGCCTTTATTTTCCGAAATGCCAAAAACGCCCTTTAAAATTTCGACTGCAAGTCTACAATATAATATCCTAGCTTTACTTCCTTTACAGCGTCCTCCTGCTGCAGTAAACCCATCAGCATCTGTACAGCGATTTCCCCGCTTTTCTCATAAGAGTAATGAACTGTAATCAAGGGCGGCGCCGTCACCCTTGCCATCTCCGAGTCACCCTGTCCCGCGACCAAGATCTTTCCCGGCACATTGATCTGATGCTCCTGAAGATACTGCATAGCGCCTGCAGCCATTGTATCTGTCGCGCAAATCAGCCCATCCAGTTCAGCACATTTTCCCAGTAATTCCCCTGTCTTTTCATATCCGGAAGCAACCGTAAAAGCAGCTGTCACAACGTTATTCCCAAGCTCCTCATAGCCCATGTCGCGCACCGCATCACAATATCCCTTGTATCTGGCTTCCCCGACTGCCTTATCCTGCTGTATCGCACTAAGGTACCCCAGATTCTTTCTGCCCTTTTCCAAAAACAGCTTCGTGAGGTCATAGGAAGCATGGTAATCGTCATGATACACACAGCTATAACCAGACAGATACTGTCCAACGATCACAACCGGAACAGACAATTCTTTCATCACGCGCTTATGCGCCGCTGTAAACACCGTTGCAACCAGAATCACACCATCCACCTGCTTCTCATGAAAAGCCGTCAGATACTCTACTTCCTTCTTTGGGTTATTCTGGGTGACTGCAAGAAGCATCTGATATTCGCTCTCATTTAATACGGAAAGAATTCCCTCCACAATCCTGCCGATGGAAGCAGAGGCAACCTTTGGCACGACCACACCAACCATCTTTGTCTTCTTTGTGCGAAGCGTCTGCGCCTGGAGAGAAGGACGATACCCCGTCTCCTCCACGACCTTGCGGATTGCCTCCTGTTTTTCCTCTGAAATATATCCGTTATTAAAATAGCGCGAGACAGCAGCGCTGGATACACCTGCCCTCCTCGCAATCTCTTTAATGTTCATTGATACCAGTCCTCACTTCTTTTTTATATAATAAAAGCCATAAGCTGGTATCTTAACTCCAACGGGTTTCATCTCACTCCCTGAAATCAATTCCACATAGTCGCCATCCGCCTCATCAATCCATGCAGTCTTGTCGTACTCACTGAAATTAAACAGACCAATCAGCTTATCGCCGTCATAGTATCTGCCAATGCACAATACCGACGGATCCCATGTCTCAATCGTCCATGTATCGGCATTTGACACAAATACCTTCTCCGTTTTCCGAATCTGTTCAAGCTGCTTCAATCCCTGAAAGATTTTCCCTTCTACAGTGTCTGTATTCTTGATATTCTCCGCCAGCTTCCAATTCATTGCTCCACGGTGAAGATATCTTGAATCCGCCGCCTTATTTGGATCGTCCTTGTAAGTATAGTCATTCACCTGCCCAATCTCGTCCCCGCTGTACAAAACCGGAATTCCCGACTGCATGAACATATACGCATGAAGCATCAGGTCCAGCTTTACTGCCCTCTCCATCGCAGCGTCATCCTGCTCAAATCCTGCCTTCTCCACACCGCACATGGACGCAGTTGTACCGCAAAAGCGGGCGTCACCAGTAACCGGATCTGCATTGTAAAGTTCTCCGCGGCTATGGCTGTCCCCGTCATATCCCTGGAAATAATCATTCAAGTACTTTTTGTGGGCTCTCTCCTCCATGCCATCCATCTTCAGCGTCGCATAGTCAAGCCCCCACCCGATATCATCATGGCAGCGAAGATAATTTAAGAACACATAATCCTTTGGCAGTGCATTTACAATATCCAGCTGCTTTTTCAACAGTTTGACGTCTCTTGTCGCCACTGTATGCCATGTCGTTGCCATCGTGGTGACATTGTAGAGCATATGGCATTCCGGCTTCTCAACTGTGCCAAAATAAGGAGTCACTTTCTCCGGCTCCATAACCACCTCACCAAGCAGGAGCACGCCTGGACATACGATCTCGCTGATCATGCGCATCATTCGGACAATCGTGTGTACCTGTAAAAGATTGCGGCACGGCGTATTCAATTCTTTCCATATATATGGAACTGCGTCAATGCGAATAATATCAATGCCCCTATTTGCCAGATAGAGGAAATTATACATCATCTCATTAAATACTCTCGGGTTTTTGTAATTCAGATCCCACTGATAAGGATAAAATGTAGTCATTACATAATGACCGATATCTGGCAGCCATGTAAAATTACCCGGCGCCGTCGTGGGGAAAACCTGTGGTACGGTCTTTTCATACATGTCAGGTTCCTTTGCATTGTTGAAGAAAAAGTAGCGGCTCATATACTCCCCATCTCCCTGACGCGCCTTTTTCGCCCACTCATGATCCTCCGATGTATGATTCATGACAAAATCCATGCAGACATTGATTCCTTTTTTGTGACATGCCGCTGTTAGGCTGTCCAAATCTTCCATAGAACCCAGCTTCTCCTGCACCTTGCGGAAATCTGATACCGCATAACCACCGTCTGAGCGCCCTTCGGGTGTATCAAGAAACGGCATCAGATGGATGTAATTCACATTGCACGCTTCAATGTAATCAAGCTTCGACTCCACACCTTTCATATTTCCGGCAAAATTGTCAATGTAGAACATCATTCCGAGCATATCATTCTGCTTATACCAGTTCTGGTCTGTCACCCGTTTCTGGTCACTGGTCTTTAATTCCTTATTTCTCTTCAGATAAAAATCCCGCATCCCGTCACACAGTTCTGCAAACATGGAATCGTTATCATACAGTTCCATATAGAGCCAGCGCAGTTCGTCGTGATGGCGCCCCAGTCTTTCCTGAAAAACACTTTCTTCTTTCTTCATGATATTACCTCCTTATTTCCTGCACATTTGACACAAAACAACATATCTAAGACAATCTGTTATCCATTTCATATATCACTATCATAATACAATCTGAATGTCAGCTTGTAAATAGTTATTTCTCATTATGACGGAAAACTAATATGAGTAGGGGAAAGTTTATTCCCCTACTCGCCATACACAACCTTATAAATTTGCTTCAAAAAATTCCTTGATTTTGGCGCAGGCAGTCTCTTCGTCTGGTCCTTCCACTTCCACGTCCACCGTATCGCCGCACTTTACACCAAGTCCCATGACTGCCATCAGCTTTGTTGCCGCGGCGGACTTTGCGTCCTTCACAATTGTGATTGTGCTCTCATACTTCTTGGCTTCTTTCACCAAAAGTCCCGCTGGTCTCGCATGGATACCTACCTCATCTTTGATCACATAACTGAATTTCTGCATTGTTGTTTCCTCCTTATATTTTAAATATTTTATTCTATTGTAAATACCTTTTCCATCGTATTCGTCTTTCCAGTCTTTACGATCTTAAACTCTGGATAATCATCGCTGTTTGTCAGGAGTACCGCTGTTGTCGTACTGTAGCCCGCCGCCTTGATTTTAGCAATATCAAACGTCATAAGCTTCTGTCCGGCTTTTACCTTGTCACCCTCTGAGACAAACAGTTCAAAACCATCTCCGTTCATGTTCACTGTATCAATTCCTACATGAATCAACACTTCCATCTCACCTGGTCCAGTGATTCCAACCGCATGGCGTGTATCTGTCACCGAAGAAATCTCTCCGTCAAACGGGGCGACAACCTCGCCAACCTCAGGCTCTATTCCCACACCGTCTCCCAGCACACCAGCTGCAAATGTCTCGTCCGGAATCGCTTGCCTGTTGATGATATTGCCTTTAATCGGTGCAAACAAAGCCTTCTCTGACTGCACTGTCTCTGATTCTGATGCCGTCGTAGTATCCGATGCCGCTTTACCTGTTTCCTCAGTCTCCTCTGTCTCTTCCTTCCAGATAAACCATGTCAACACAAAAGATACACCAAATGCCACTGCCAGGACAATCGCATACTGCACTGTATAATCCAGTGTGATCAGAAAGCCTGGTATTCCAGTCACGCCATAAGAAGTCGCACCGATATGGAAGATGGAACCGAGCAGTGCGCCCGCCGCACCTCCGACCATACCACACACAAGCGGCTTCACAAATCTTAAATTGACGCCAAAGATTGCTGGTTCCGTAATGCCCAGTGCCGCAGACAGGGAAGACGGGATCGCCACTGACTTTGTCTTGAGATTTTTCGATTTCAGACCAACTGCCAGACACGCTGCGCCCTGTGCGAAATTCGCTGCTGAGGCAATCGGCATCCAGATGTTGAGTCCGTCTGCCGCAGACAGCATCCCCGCCTCAATAACATTGTACATGTGATGGATGCCACAGACCACCGTGAGCGGATACAATGCTCCCATGATCATCGCACCGACACCATGCCCGACGGTGATAATCCACCCTGCAAATTCGAGAACATAACTCTCCGCTGTGGAAAATATTGGTCCAATGATTCCAAGTGTAATAAATGCGGTTACAAGCACTGTACAGAGCGGTGTGACAAATAGATCGATCATCTCCGGAACATGCTTATGTAACCATTTCTCGATCACACACATGAGCCATACTGCGATAATGACAGGAATCACGTGCCCTTGATATCCAACCTGCCGTATTGGGAAAAATCCAAACAAACGCCATACCGGAATCTCTGCGGCGTCCATCGACCCAACGGACCACGCATTGATCAGGCTCGGGTGAATCATGATCATACCGATTACCGCACCCAAGAAAATGTTACCGCCAAATACCCTTGCCGCCGACACTGCGATCAATACCGGAAGGAATGTAAATGCTGTGTTTGCCATCAAGTCCAGTATCCCGTACCAGTCGCTTCCCGCAAAGGACGGAATCGCTTTTCCCAGCGCCTCGACAAGCCCCATCATCAGACCAGAAGCAACGATTGCAGGAAGAATGGGAACAAACACATCTCCCAATGCCTTGATCATTCTTTTAAACAAAGGCTGTTGTGCCGCTGCTGCCGCTTTCACCTCCTCCTTCGTCGCCGCGGTCATACCGCTCACATTCAAAAACTCTTCATAAACTTTGTTGACTGTACCAGTGCCGATAATCAGCTGTAGCTGTCCATTGTTGCTGAATACACCTTTTACCCCGTCAATATTCTCCAGCTTCTTCATGTCGATCTTACTGTTATCCACAGTTACTAGGCGCAGTCTGGTTGCACAATGTGCCGCGCTCACCAGATTGCTTCTGCCGCCCAGCGTATCGTAGATTTCTTTCGCACATTTCGCATAATCCATAGCCATTTTCTTACCTCTTTTCTTATTCTATATTTTGCTCAAAATTGTTACTGCCCATTCGCTCTATCATGTGCTTGTAATTAGATGGTGCTTTAGAAACGCCTCACGAATCCCATCTTTCTGTACGGAAGGACAGATATCATCCACCAGCTTTTTCAGATCTTCACTTCCGTTTTCCATGCAGATACTGAGCCCTGCCGTCGCCAGCATCTCCCTGTCATTCATACTGTCACCGATTGCCACAGTATCATGGATTGGAATGTGAAAAAAATCACAGACTCGCTCAACAGCTTTGCCCTTGTCAAACTTCCGGTTCACAACCTCACCGTTGATAAAACCGCCTTCGTTTTCATCCTGTATGCAGAATGCAAATTCAGACTCCAATCGCTTCTGAGGCTCCAACAGCTGTTTCCTCGACGGACTCATGACCACAATCTTATACACCGGCTGCCCTCTATACTCCTCCATTGGAAGAATATTGAGCGCTTTCTCGATCTGCTCTCTCCATCGCAGCAGTTCACTGTTTCCGCCTTCTATGGCGTGCTCGCGCAGAAAATCCTTAAACCCCGCGTCCGTATAAGAGCCGTCCAGACACTCCACTGTACGAAATACACCGTTGTCCTTCAAAATATCCATCGCCGCCCGCTTTTGCTCCTCCGTCATTGGGCAGTCGTATATCACATTATTCTTACATTCAATATATCCTCCTGAGCTGGCAATTACACCGTCAAAACCATATTTCAAAAGTGGTTTTAGCATATCGTAATTTCGTCCGGTGCATAGGAATACATAATGCCCTTCCTTCTGCGCTTGTCGGACTGCCCATATTGCCGACTCCGGCGGCTCATTGCTTCCCGGCTCTGTCAGTGTCCCGTCTATATCCAGAAAAATGATTTTTCGTTCCACCTAGATCCACCTCCTCTAAAATTCAGGCAAGCTCTCTAATCCGCTTTCTGAGTGGCAATACCATGGAAGGCGATACGGACAATTCGTCCATTCCCATGTTCACAAATATCTCTGTCAGCTCCAGGTCAGCGCCCAGCTCTCCGCAGATTCCCGCCCATTTTCCGTATTTATGTGCATTGTCGACTACCATCTGAATCATGCGGATAATCGCCTTGTGATGGGGATTATAAAAGTCATCCAGCCGCTCGTTCTGCCTGTCAATGGCAAGCGTATACTGTGTCAAGTCATTTGTCCCGATGCTGAAAAAATCGACCATCTGCGCCAGCTCATCACTGATCATCACTGCTGCCGGCGTCTCGACCATAATTCCCTGTTCTGGCTCCTTAAATGGAATGCCTGCGTCTTTTAACTCCGTCTTTACCTCCTCCACAATCTCATAAATCCGTTTCACTTCCTCTGTGGAGGTAATCATCGGATACATGATGGCGAGATTGCCATGTATGGTTGCACGAAACAGCGCACGCAGCTGTGTCTTGAAAATATCTGGCTGTTTCAGGCAGATGCGGATTGCCCTATATCCAAGTGCTGGATTCTCCTCTTTCCCGAGACGAAAATAATCCACCTGTTTATCAGCCCCAATATCCAACGTGCGAATGATCACCTTCTTCTCCCCCATCGTCTGAAGAACCTGTCTGTACGCCTGCAGCTGTTCCTCTTCCGTCGGGAAATCCTCTCTTCCCAGATACAGGAATTCACTGCGGAAAAGTCCAATGCCGCCCGCATCATTTTCCAGGACATATCCCACGTCACCGACGCCGCCGATATTTGCGTAGACATTGACTTTCTTTCCACTCAGTGTGACATTTTCCTTGCCTTTGAGCTCCTGTAGGAGACGCAGCTTTTCTTTTTCCTTTTCAATCTTTTTCTCCGTCTCCATACATACCAACTCATCTGGTTCAAAGATCACTTCGCCCTGCATCCCGTCAACGACAGCCTTCATACCTGACGAGATTTTATCCAAATCCATCGAAACACCAATCAGTGCCGGAATGTTCATCATGCGGGCAAGAATTGACGTGTGGGAGTTTGCCGAACCATGCACTGTGACGATTGCCAGAATCTTTTGTTTATCCATCTGCACGGTCTCACTTGGGCTCAGATCGTCTGCCACAATAATTGACGGCTCACGAAGCTCAAAACCATTTTCTCCATTGCCACTTAGACATTGTATCAGACGGTTCGAGATATCCTTCACATCTGCTGCCCTTGCTTTCATATAATCGTCATCCATTCCTGCAAACATTTCAGAGAAATTGTCGCCTGTCACAGCAACCGCGTATTCTGCACCCACCAACTCTGTCTGTATCATATTGTTGATTGCATCCAGATAATCCTCATCCTCCAACATCATCTGGTGTACTTCAAAAATCGCTGCACTTGCCTCGCCTACCTCTGCAACTGCCTTGTCATACAATTTCTGTAACTGCTCCTGAGCCGCGCTGACTGCCTGACGAACCCGCTCCATCTCCGCATCAGGATCATCAACTTTGCTTCGCCTTACTTTCTGTTCCTCCTGTCTCAGAACAAGCACTGGACCAACTGCAATGCCCTTGAAGACAGATTTTCCTTTTAACTGCATCATATTCTGCCACCTCCGCGATTTTCTTTTTTGTGTTTTTAAACACTTATATGTAATCGATTTCATTTATGATTTTATCATATAACTTTATTTTCGCATTGTAAATTGGCATATTTCATAATAATTCACTACATATTTTGTGAGATAATATGTAATCGTTTTCATGTTTTTAATTCTCTAATATAGCGAAATGCACCTATCTACAACATTCCCCAACATTCCACATATTATTCACATACTTATCCACAAGTTATCCACAATATGTGAACAAATATATTTATCTTTTAACCCTAAAATGTCTACATATCGTCTATTTCCATTACTTTCGTATTTGAGAGAAAATCTGGCTGCACTTCCCATTGAGTATATTTAATGTATAATGCGGTTCCAGACCTCTATGATCTGAAACCGCAGTTTTCTACCACACTATCTCATTTAGTCAATTGTTGATTTGTTCACAATCTTAAAATACGTCTTGGAGGTCAGCGCATACACAAACGAGTAGACCACTCCAAACAGACAATACGTGATCACCATCACTTTTATCATCAAGGGCTTTTTGTCCGAGACCGCCATCCTCTGCAGTTTGTGTCCGCCTGCATCTGTTGATTATCACTTTGTATAACAGTTTCGAAAATCGCATCGAGTCCCGACTGGTATTCGCCCGTATATGTTTGCCCTGACAACTCTTCGCCCATCTTTTCCACAGGAATTTCAACTCGGACACCGAGGTCATATGGATAAATTTTCCGCAATACTTCCATCGAGCCCGCATAACTTTGCTCCCCTGTCTTTTACAGCTTCCAGTATCCCATTGTCGTCCTCCACCATATAAATACGGTACATATAAGCCCTCCACAGCAAAATTTTCTTTCATTATAACTATGAGAAATCTGGCTTGTCAAATCTAGTATAACGTTGACAATTCTTCCAAAATACGCTACTTTAAATATAGAAATAAATGGAACACCCGTTACCGCGGGCAGGAGGGTATCTCTGTGAAAAAAAACATTAAAAATACGGTCTTTGCCATATTATTTTCCGTTCTGATTCTTTCAACTGCACTTTTGGCGTATCTGCACTTTTATGCTTCCAATGACAAAAATCTCTCTGGGGAGTGGACTGCAAATCTGGACATGACACAACATGCCGCTGTCACAGCGCTTGACTGGCTGCAGGACATAGAAGCCGTCTCAGTCTCCATGCAGGATATGGAGTCGCACATGCAGGGCTTGACCATCGAACTCTGTCTGACGCTGAAGCAGACCGCCCGAACAGAGGGAACCTTTGACTGCAGTGTCCTTCCCGAAAGCTACACCGCCTGCAACCAGGCTGCCTATGAGGCATTTGCCGCGTTGTTTCGGGAACTTTTGGCTGAAAGACTTCGCATGGCGGGCTATACGGGCGATATGAACGAGGAATCCATTGAGGCGCTTGTGATGGAAACATTTGGTATGCCCACCACCTCCTATCTGATGTTCTGCGTTCCTGATCTGCTGCCCCCACTGGAAAATCTACAGGCGCAATACGACGGCAGCGGCGCATATGAAGTCTCAGAAGGCATATTGACCAGACAGTTTGACAGTGGTCAATTGGTCAGAACCAAAACGGAACACTATATCCGCAAGGACTCCACCCTGATTCTGACCGAAGAAATCGATTCCGCCACCAATGGTTATTTTGCTGATCATTACCCAATAGTATACACTTTACAGCAATCCCAGGTGGAACCATGAGAAGGGAGATTCTATGAAAACAATCTTAAAGAAAATCAATTCCTTTATACTGTCCGTGATTCTGGTTTGTTCGATACTGCCTTTTCAGGCAGACGCAGTATATGAAATTCCTGGAACTTATCAGGTACAGACGGATACAAACGCCGCAGGTACTGTGAAGACCATGGATTACAGTTATGACCATAACACCTACTTTTCCCTGCGGGACATCGCGATGATTCTCAAAGATACTGGCAAATCCTTTTCAGTGGAAATCACAAAAAATGCTATCTCCCTGAATCCAGGAGGCGCCTACACGCCAGTGGGAGCAGAGAATACCCCATGGGAAGACAATGAAAACCCGAATATCACCCTGCGGCGAAACGAATTTACGCTGAGCGGACAAAAAGTATACTACTACACACTCATCATGGCACTCCCCTCCGGTCATTACGATTGTTTCATGATGGCTGCGGATCTGGCGATGATTCTTGATGTGAATATCACCACTCTTAGTGCAGGTTTCATTCAGATTGACACACAGACTCCTTTTTCCATCTCCCCTGCTGCTTTGGAAGAAGCGGGCTATTTTTACGGAGTCAATGGTGTGCTGGCAGGAGATGCCACCACCGGGGAAATCTATTATCAATATCAGTCTGACACGCCATATCCCATCGCCAGCACCTCCAAGCTTATGACATGTCTTCTCACTATGGAAGCCATCTCTGCAGGTCAGATCACCCTCGAGCAACAGGTCACAATCTCTAACGCAGTCGAGACTTTATCCGCCTCGGACGATGGAGTGATTGCCTTGGAGGCAGGACAACAGATCACCGTGCATGAGCTTCTGGTGGGTGCTCTCCTTCCCTCCAGCAACGAGTGTGCACTGTGCCTTGCAGAAACCATCGCCGGTTCAGAGGAAGCCTTTGTTCAGATGATGAATCAGAAAGCGTCGGACCTTGGACTTTCCCAGGCGGTCTTTTACAACAGTAATGGTCTTCCGTCGTACACACAGGATCCCATTCCTGCAAAGCGTCAGAACCGCATGAGTGCGGAGGACATGTTCCGATTGGTGTCTTATCTTTTGAAGGTATATCCTCAAATCACGGACATCACTTCCCTGAAAAGTGCCGCCCTGCAATCCCTTGACCTTGAAGTGCGCAACACAAATCCTCTTCTGCACAATCTGCCTGAAGCCACCGGCTTGAAAACAGGCACGACCAACAAATCCGGCGCCTGCCTGGTTACGTCTCTTGCTGCAGATGACGGAAATATGAAACATGATCTGGTAGTCATTGTATTTGGTACTGAGGATTCCATAGAAAGAGGGCGTGTCTCAGCATTGCTTGCCAGATACGCCCTGCAGACCTTTCGTAATGGCATGCAGGAATCAGGAAACCCAGATGCAGTTTCCGGAAATCTGCCCACACACGCTGAGGCGGCAGTGGACTGGATTCTCCGCACCGCAAAAAAGCACTAAGGAGCTGTCATGAAATAACTTTCAATTTTGACGCAGAATAAATTCACACAGG
>CAMWLV010000053.1 GCA_947175175.1 uncultured Lachnospiraceae bacterium | reverse complement strand
GGGAATCACAGGGGAGCTAAATGTATTTATTGTCTATCGGGAGGATACATCTGACAGGATCAACTGGTATGAGACCGTGATACCTTTCAATGGAAATGTGGAGTGTCAAAACAGCAGAGAAGGCATGATCGCAGATGTAATGTACGAGATCGGGCATGAGGAAATCACGATCAGGGAGGATTCCGACGGCGAATTACGTGTAATTGGAATAGAGACAACCGTCGAACTGGAGATCAAGTTATATGAAAAAGAGAGCACCTCGATTGTAGCAGATGTGTATGGTGTAAGCTGTGAGGTGCAGGCAGGAATCGATACCAAACAGTTCCGCGATCTGTGTACAGAGCTCAATATCGAAGAAAAGCTCACACGCAGCATTAAATTAGAGGATGCGGATCCCAAAATCTTACAGGTATGTCACAGTGATGCCAGGGCAAAGCTTGCCGAAACGACATTGAAGGATGGTCAGCTAAAACTAAACGGCGAGATTGAGCTGCAAGTGCTCTACTCCTCCAATGAGAGCGGCGGTGGTCTCTATCCAGTAAGAAGTACTGTTCCATTTGAAATTGTGCGGGATATACCAGATGTGGATGAAAAGCAGCTTGAGCAGTGTTCCCTGTCTGTATGGATACCACAGCAGGCGGTGAGTATCAAGGACAGCGCACAGTTTGAGTGGAGAGGCAGCATCGGTGTCAAAATGTTGATTTATAGCACAAAAAATGAAGATATTTTAACAGAACTAACGATAGAACCAATCAACGCAGATGTCTTGGAAAAGCTACCGGGATTTGCAATCTACTATGTAAAACCAGGCGACTCGCTCTGGCAGATTGGTAAAAAGTATTATGTTAGTGTAGGACGTATTAAAGAAATGAATAATCTGACAGAAGATGAGATCAAGGCAGGTGATAAAATTCTTATCGTAAAATAGGTCAGCATATGCTGACCTATTTTACGATTTATTTCATATCATTATTTTGCAACAACAGTGCCATCTTCAGTTGTGGTAACAGTATCTTTTGCAGATGTACTGCCTTCTGTCTTTGGATTCATCAGTTTGTCAAGCTTTTCAAGCACTGCATCGTATGTTTTCTGCGAAATCTCAGGAAGCTTTCCGCCCCATGTCTTCTCAGCCTGCTTGTATCCTTTTAAAAATGCATCGCGCATCTTCTCAAGCTGCTTGGAATCATTTCCTGCAAGTGCAGTTGCAAAAGATACGATACGGTCGGAAGTCTGCTTTACGCCCCAGTAACCATCTTCTGAGATTGCTTCCTGAGCCTTCTTCTGTGTATCAGCGTCAACTGTGTAATTTCCCTTTGAGAGGAACTGCCAGATATTGTTAGCCTGACCAAATGTGTTGGTCTGTGTATTCATCATGTTGTGTACGAGATCAGTCAGCTGTGACTGGCGCTTCTCCTGGTCCGCCTTAAGCTGTGCTACGATCGCTTTTCTGTCGTCAGCAGACAACTTTGTCTTGTCATAGACAGCAGCACTGTTTTCATTTTTGTTTTCGTTTTTCGAAGTATCCACCTTCGAAGTGTCATTTTTGGAAGCAGTGCTCTCTTTCTTTTCTGCTTCAACTGCATATAAGTCTGTTACGCTATTATTTCCGATTCCTGATAAACTCATATGGTATCCCTTCCCTTCTTACATAAATTATAAATTAATTCCCTCCATGGCAGCAGCCAGTATTCTGGACATAGATATACTGGTTTTAAAATTATATCGTCATGATTTGGCAGAAACTTTAGGGAAAATTGAAATTTTTGGAAGTTTTTATAAATCAACAGTTGGAAAATTGCGTAAGGCAATGAAATGATCTAAGAAATGAATGAAAGCCAAACAGAGCGAAGCAGTGGAAGAAATTTAATAGAATATTGATGGAAAATTGAATGTATTTATAGTATCATGTTGGTAATACAAATCGGTATTTTGTGATATGAAGCCATTATACAAGCTTGATTTCTTATAAAATGGACTTTCCCCATATACTGTACTTTGCTGGATTAAGCCGATTTGCACAAAATTTAATATTTTTAAGGAGTGAAATACTATGAGCAAACAGCCGAATTTTCCTTTTGACATGACAGGTTACACCTGCTTCTCTATCATCAACTGCCCTGTAGAGCAGGCGATTCAGCTTTTGAAAGAGTACCCCAACATTTGCGCCGCAGAGGACAGAGTTCCCTTTTCCTTTCAGATTACCACTTTGCCGGAGGAGGCAAGGTGGACTCTTCTGCGCTGGCCTCAGCCAGGAAGGTTTGATGATTTGATGAACCTGACGATATGGCTAATGGGTTACCGTGCTGGTCTAGGCGGGGAGAATCCTATCTTTGTCGCTCTCCCGCCTGCAGAACGTGCTACGGAGGGACCGCTTCTGGCCAGGCCCGATTACGACAACCAATTTGGCGATTCCATGTTGGGCTTCTGGCAAAACTGGAGCTTTGATTACACAATACCAGGAGAGAAATTGCGTTGGATTGGTGAGGATGTGTTCCCTGAAGAGTATTTCTTTTATGGTCGCGGCTATTCCTCCACTGGCTTCCAGTTAGAGTGGCTGAACAATTCGGAACGTATTTCAGATTGGATAGAGTGTTCAATTATGATGGAAAAATGACCCTCTCAAAACACTCAGATTTCCGAAATACTTGAATCAAGAACTGCCTGACAGTATTTCCCTAAGCAGTTTTACTGCATCGGGAAACTTTTCCACAGGAACTTCGCAGCAGGAGAGCGCGATATGTGCATAACTTTCATTTTTTTTCCCGGTCTTGTGGATAGGGAACACCATAATTCCATTTGCGGCGGCCTGTGCACACAGTTCGTCGCTGGTCAGGGAGCATTTTACTTTTAGATGCACTAGAAAGACAGACTCTCCCATATAAATCTGGGCCCTCGAGCCAAAGGCTTCTTCCAGTAATGTGGATAACGTTCTTGCCTTGTTGGAATACAGGCGTTTGAGTTTGCGGATCTGACTGTCGAGGTGTCCGTCGCGCAGAAACTGGCACAGGGCAAGCTGCTCTGACTTGGAGGCAGTCTGGTTATAAAGTGCCTTTTTCTGTTCATACAGGGGCAGAAGAGAGTCGGGCAGAATCATGAAGCTCAGGCGGATAGACGGCAGCAGGAGCTTTGAAAAAGTACTCAGATAGACTACGTTTTCTCCGCCGGCAAGTCCCTGCAGACAGGGAATCGGCTTGCTGAAATAACGAAATTCATTGTCGTAATCATCTTCTATGATCAATCGGTCATGTACTGCGCACTCTTTCAAAAGCGCAAGACGTTTTTCCACGCTCATGACATCGCCAAGTGAAGTCATATGGGACGGCGTCATATAGAGCACACTTGCGTTTTCTTTCTCCTTTCCCACATCAAATCCATAATCTTCAAAAATAACCATACCTTGTGCAAAGCGCGTGTCGCGAAAGCACACAGTCTTGCGCTCCTTTATGAGAGGGCACAAAATATTCAGGAGTGCCTGGGAACCAGCACCGATCACAATGTTTTCCGGTCGGCAGACGGCGTTTCTCTTGTTCATCACATAGCGGCTGATGACTTCGCGCAGCTCATACTCGCCCTGCGGTTCACCGTAGGTCAGCATTCGCCCGTCCTGCCTCAAAGTACTTTTGATATAGCGCCTCCACAGGTTAAAGTCAAAACTGTCCGCATCCACGTTGTTTGAGGTGAAATTATATAATATCTTTTTTTCAGGAACCGCGCCGGAAGGGCTGTTTGAGGCTTTAGAAAAAGGCACTGTGGTAATTGTTCTATCTGTTATATAGTAGCCGCTCTGCGGTCTGGAGATGATATAGCCGTCTGCGGCAAGACACAAATAGGCAGTCTCGATGGTAGTACGGCTCAATCCCAGCTGAACCGCACATCGCCGGATCGAGGGCATCTTCGTCCCCGGCATCAGACGCCCAGTGACGATCAAGTTCTTATAGTAGTCATATACCTGTAGATATCGCGTGGTTTGTGTCGAATTGAAATCAAGATTCATGGGTTGTCCAGCCCCCTTCTTTATGATATGATAAATATTACCATGACAGTGCAGGTGATGCAAGTTGGTATGATCGAATTTGAAAAGGTAAGGAATTGTCAATATATGATAGAATCCACAAAGGGAAAAACAAAATTTGGAGGGATATTATGACAGAAAAACAGCAAGAATTGCCATCTGGAATCAATAATCTTCTAAGAACGGGTGATCTGTTAGAGTTAAAGAAGCAGTTTTCTCAATGTGAGCCAAATGCGACATTTTATTATGGTGGTTCTAACATTTTTTCGTTGGTACCCATGCCAAGAGAGCTGGCATTATGGGCACAGGAACAGGGAGCAGATATCAATTTTAGAGATCGTTATGGGAAGACACCGATTTTTGAAGTTGCCAGAAAGGATGGCGACATCTCACTCCTGATAGAGTTAGGAGCAGATATAGACGCTGTTAGTCCAGATGGATGTACACCACTTCATATCGCAGCGGCACGTGGACATAAAAAAGCTGCGCGGACTCTGCTTAAGGCGGGGGCAAAGATTGATGCGCAGACGAAGGATTTTAATGGATTTGGTCACTTTACGCCTTTGGAAAAAGCACTTTATGAAAATGATATGAGCTGTACAAAAAAATATGACATCTGTAAATTTTTATTAGACCATGGTGCCAAGGCGACAGATCGCTGCCGCCAGTTTGCATCTGCTTATTCGGAGACTTTTTATCGGCACACTCTAGGAAAAAAACCTTCTAAATATCTGCAAAATCAAGCAGCAGCATTAGAGAGAATCTGTAAATTGTTTGATGCAAAGATGCTTCGGGAGACCTCGTTCCACGATGGTGTCTCTCCGATTATCCTGACAGTTGTCGGAGGATTCAAAAACAATTTTGAAGAACTCTGGGACTTTCTTGTTCCTCCTAGCGGGCGGGCACAGACAGCCCAGGGAGAGGTTATCCGTATTGCGGGCAGAGTAGAGGACGAACTTATGCGTAACGGAGGGCTGAACTGGAATGAGGATTACCGAAAAATGCTTGAAACATTTCGGAAATATCTTCGCCTTACCGATCCTTTGGAAGAGTCAGACGAATATGTTGGAGAGATCATAGATGCGCTTAAAGATGGAGATGTAAATGATAGAATGATTTGGAGATTACGTTACTGCGCACAGAATTGGGTTGCAAATAATCCGGAAGTCATGCCGTTGTTAGATGCGGATTACACAAGATAAGAAAATATATATGTAACGATGAAAAGGCTATGATTGATTATCTTAGTTGGCGTGAGCAATGGAATACAGTATTTTGGGCAATTACAGGCAAGATAAAATTTTTTACGAGAGGAGAATAAAGATGGGAATAAAAGATGGATTATCGGAAGAGAAAAAGGCGGACACGCAGAATGCAAGTACACTTGAGGAGGATATTCCTAAGGCGGCGGACTGGGTGGTCAAGGCGTTAAACACATCAGGCTATAAAGCTGATTATAGTCTGGAGAGCATGAAAGAGATCGATCGTTTTTTTGATGAACAAAGTGGCCCGGACGGAGTCTTTGCAAAAAATGGTACAGGACAGATTCTGTTCTCACTTGGTTCCTATATTGGACAGACAGTCATAAAGCTGCATGGTGGAAAGTGGATAACAAATGATGACGATCCACAAGGTGAAGTCAACATTGCCGTTGAGACAGCAGACGGCGTGACATTATGGCCCGTTATGCGGTGTATAAAACGGTATATGAATGGATCAGAGGACAGCATATATGCGCTTGTGTCCGTGTTGGATAACAAGGATATTTTAAAATAAATGGAAAAAATGAAACAAGGGGGAAATCTTTTATGAAAAGCTTGCTAAAGTACATAAAAGACTACAAAAAGGAAAGCATTTTGGCGCCTCTGTTCAAAATGCTTGAGGCGTCCTTCGAACTGATGGTGCCGCTTGTCATGGCGTCCATCATCGACCGCGGAATTGCGCACAATGACACTGTTCAGATTATCAAAATGGGGTTGATTCTCGTACTCTTGGCAGCAGTGGGACTCATCAGCGCAGTGACCGCGCAGTATTTCAGCGCAAAAGCTGCGGTCGGTTTTGCTACAAAGCTGCGGTCAGCGCTGTTTGCGCACATTCAAAGTCTGTCCTACACGGAGCTTGACACGATTGGAACCAGTACACTGATCACGCGTATGACAAGCGACGTGAACCAGCTGCAAAACGGCGTCAATCTAACATTACGTCTGTTGCTGCGCTCGCCGTTTATTGTGTTTGGTGCAATGATTATGGCATTTACCGTGGATGTGAAAGCTGCACTCATTTTCGTAGTGGCGATTCCGCTGCTCTCTATTGTCGTGTTTGGTATTATGATTGCCAGTATCCCTCTCTATAAAAAGGTACAGACAGCACTGGACAAGATTCTTGGCAGAACGCGTGAAAACCTTGCAGGTGCACGTGTAATCCGCGCCTTCTGCAACGAGGAATCGGAGACCACCAACTTTGAGCAGGAAAATGAGATGCTGCTCAACACACAGGTTTTCGTGGGCAAGATTTCGGCGGCGATGAATCCAGTGACTTATATCATTATCAATATAGCGCTTGTCGTGCTTTTGTGGACGGGGGCAGTCCGCGTAGACAGCGGGATCATCACGCAGGGCGAGGTTGTTGCTCTGGTGAATTATATGTCACAGATTCTTGTCGAACTTGTGAAAATGGCAAACCTCATCATTCAACTCACGAAAGCGCTCGCCTGTGCAAAACGTGTGGAAAGCATTTTTGCCATCACTTCCAGCATGAGCGGCGGTACTTTGGAGAAAAATGACATTAATGTCATAAATGAGGAGATCGATGAAGGGAATGCGGCGGTTATTTTTGACCATGTAAGCCTTACTTATAAGGGTGGTGGTGGTGAATCGCTCACAGATATTGATTTTGTCATACAAAAGGGTGAAACAATCGGTATCATCGGCGGTACTGGCTCAGGAAAGACTTCTGTCGTGAACCTGATTCCGCGCTTTTACGATGCGACAAAGGGGCGCGTGATCGTGGATGGTTTTCCGGTCAGGGACTATGAGATTTCCGCGTTGCGGGAAAAGATCGGTGTCGTTCCCCAGAAGGCAGTTTTATTCAAAGGGACAATCCGAGAAAATCTTTTGTGGGGAAATGAAAATGCATCAAATGAAGATATCGAAGATGCACTGCGTATCTCGCAGGCAAAAGAGTTTGTCGATACAAAAGATGGCAGGCTTGACTTTATGATCGCACAGGGCGGCAAGAATCTTTCCGGTGGTCAGAAACAGAGGCTTACTATTGCGCGCGCTATCGTGAGGCGTCCACAGATACTGATTCTCGATGACAGTGCGTCAGCACTTGATTTTGCCACAGATGCAAAGCTGCGTGCGGCGATCAAGGGCATGAAAAATGACATGACTGTCATAATTGTGTCTCAGCGTGCATCATCCATACAATACGCAGATAAAATAGTAGTAATGGACGATGGTGCGGTTGCAGGAATCGGCACACATGAGGAATTACTTGCAGGCAATCAGATTTATCAGGAAATTTACTATTCTCAGTTTCCAGATAGAAAAGCGAAGGCAGTGAATTGAAATACTCGTGGAGGATGGTGTGAAAAATTCACACTTTGTACGACAGACTGGTTTGAACACTCGAATTGGTGAGCAGTGTTTTTGGAGGCTCTAATTATGAATGATAAAAAGAAAATAACAGATCAAAAATCGAATAAGGATATACTGAAAAAAGTGCTGGACCATATCGGAAAATATAAAATATTTCTGTTCCTATCCATTGTACTTGCGGCAATTTCGGTAATACTTACATTATATATACCGATTCTGACAGGTCAGGCGGTGGATTGCATTCTTGGTCCTGGCGCGGTGGATTTTGATGGAATCTGGGTAATACTAAAGGAGATGTCGGTCATCATCGTCATCACGGCTGCAGTGCAGTGGCTTATGAACACTTGTAACAACAAGATCGCCTATCAAGTGGTGCGTGATGTGCGCGATGAAGCATTTAAAAAATTGCAGATACTTCCCCTCAAATACATCGACGGACATTCCCATGGCGACATTGTCAGTCGTATTATAGCAGATGTAGATCAGTTTTCTGATGGTCTGCTTCTGGGATTTACGCAGCTTTTCACGGGTGTAGTGACAATCATTGGAACATTGATTTTCATGTTTTCCATCAATGTATCCACCACGATTGTCGTCGTAATTCTGACACCGTTGTCATTTTTTATCGCAGGTTTTATTGCGAAGCGGACGTTCAGCATGTCAAAGCTCCAGTCGGAGACAAGAGGAGAGCAGACCGCACTGATTGACGAGATGATCGGAAATGAGAAGGTTGTGAAGGCATTTAACCATGAGCCGCAGGTTATGGAGCAGTTTGAGGAGATTAATGGAAGATTGGAAAAGGCGAGCGTTAAGGCGATTTTCTTTTCTTCACTGACCAATCCCTGTACACGTTTTGTCAACAGTCTTGTCTATGCGGGTGTGGGAATCCTCGGTGCGTTTCTTGCCATCAGGGGGCGCATCAGTGTCGGACAGCTAACTAGCTTTTTGAGCTATGCAAATCAGTATACAAAGCCCTTTAATGAGATTTCCGGCGTGGTGACGGAACTCCAGACGGCGCTTGCGTGTGCAGGCAGAGTATTTGAATTTATTGAGGAAGAGCCGCAGAAACCAGAGTCGGAGAATGCGGCGGTTCTGACGGCGCCAAAAGGCAATATCAAGATGCAGAATGTTAACTTTTCGTACAATCCAGAGCAGAAACTGATACAGAATTTTAACCTTGAAGTAAAGTCCGGTCAGCGCGTTGCAATCGTAGGACCGACAGGCTGCGGAAAAACAACTGTCATAAATTTGCTGATGCGGTTCTATGATGTTAATAGTGGAAGTATTCGGATTGACGGAGTGGACATCAGAGACATGATGCGAAAGAGCCTTCGCAACAGTTTTGGAATGGTACTGCAGGAGACGTGGCTCCACGCGGGAACGATTCGGGAAAATATTGTGATGGGAAAGCCGGATGCGACAGACGAGGAGGTTGTCGCAGCCGCGAAGGCAGCACATGCGCACAGCTTTATCAAGCGTCTGCCGATGGGATATGACACGGTTATCACAGAGGACGGCGGCAGTCTCTCACAGGGGCAGAAGCAGCTTTTGTGTATCACGCGTGTGATGCTCTGCTTACCGCCGATGTTGATTCTCGACGAAGCGACTTCCTCGATTGACACGCGCACGGAAATTAAGATCTCACAGGCATTTAACACGATGATGAAGGGAAGAACGAGCTTTATCGTGGCACACAGACTTTCGACGATTCGCGAGGCGGACATTATCCTCGTCATGAAGGACGGAAATATCATTGAACAGGGCAGTCATGAGACACTCTTAAACAAGGAAAACGGATTTTACGCGAAGTTATATAATAGTCAGTTCGAGATGGCAGAATAAAGAGTGCCGCTGAAAGCGGTTTACCAGCGGTGCGGAAAAGGAGATATGAAAATATGATAAATAAATTTCTGGACGTATCACAATATGCATTTTTAGGCTTTTTGGGTGTAGCTTTTGCATATCTGATGACGAGTCTTTTGCTGGCGGTCGGAATGAATAAACTCCCGAGGGATCACGGGCGGGAGTTTGCGCATGACGGCGGTCTCTCCGCAGGAAAACCGCGCGGTGCAGGCTTTGTCTTTATTCTTGTATTTGTGCTGTCTGTACTCATCTTTGGGAGTATGGACAGGGAAATAACAATCTATCTGATTCTGACGGTTGCGGCAATGATGACAGGCTATCTTGACGATTGTGCGAAGGTGTCGTGGGGGGAACTGCGCAAAGGTCTCCTTGACCTCGTGATTGCCATTATGACCGCGGTGACGATCGTGAACTTCAATGGAAGTGATGTGACGATTGCGCTGACAGGGCAGGTCATAACCCTTCACCCTTTACTGTATGGTGCGCTTGCAGTGATTCTTGTGTGGGGTTCCATCAATGTGACAAACTGCGCAGACGGAGTCGATGGCTTATCAGGGACACTTACGAGCATAACGCTGTTTACAATCTATATGGTTATGGACAGGGCAGGAACCGCAACAGGATTCTCTTATACGATTTTACTGTTTATTGCATGTATTCTTGGCTATCTGTGGTTTAACGCTACACCAAGCCTGCTGTTGATGGGAGATGCCGGTTCGAGGGCGATGGGACTGTTTATTGCTATTTCCATTATGAAAGCTGGGTGTCCATTCCTGTATCTGTTGGTTGCATTTGTGCTGATGGTGGACGGCGGAATCGGACTTTTGAAGGTATCACTGATGCGCTTCCTGCACATTAAAATACTCACAAAAGTGCGGACGCCCCTTCACGATCATGTGCGCAAAAATATGGGCTGGTCTAATGCACAGACTGTATTCAAGTTCGCAATCATACAGATTATGATATCGACTGCGGTGTTGTGGCTGACTGCGCTCTAGGAAAAATGCCCTAGAGCCGCGTACTCCACTGCGAGCAGTCCCATAGATCGGTGGCGAGTCCATCACAAAATTCGGGTTCGTGGCAGACCATTAAGATACTGCCCCTATACTCTGTCAGGGCGCGTTTTAATTCCGCTTTTGCATCGACATCGAGATGGTTTGTCGGCTCATCCAGAAGTAAAATATTCGTCGGTTTATTGATGAGCTTGCATAGTCTTACCTTTGCCTGTTCGCCGCCGCTTAATACCTTTACCCTGCTCTCAATGTGCTTGGTCGTGAGACCGCACTTTGCGAGGGCAGACCGCACTTCGTACTGTGTCATCGAGGGAAATTCATTCCAGAGTTCCTCAATACAAGTCGTGGTGACAGACTGGTCCATCTCCTGTTCAAAATATCCAATCTCCAGATAATCCCCAAGCTCTACGCCGCCATTTAAAGGACGAATCAAACCTAAGATACTTTTTAAAAGCGTCGTTTTGCCGATGCCGTTTGCACCCGTAAGCACGATTTTCTGCCCGCGCTCCATCGCGATATCGAGCGGTTTTGACAGCGCTTCATCGTAACCGATGACAAGGCTTTTTGTCGTGAAGATATACCTTCCGCTCGTCCTTGCTTCCCTAAAGCGGAATTCCGGCTTTGGCTTTTTTGCCGCAAGCTCGATTACATCCATCTTATCCAGTTTTTTCTGGCGTGACATCGCCATATTCCGTGTGGCAACACGCGCCTTGTTTCTGGCAACAAAGTCCTTCAAATCTGCGATTTCCTTCTGCTGCTTATTATAGGCAGCTTCAAGCTGTGCCTTTTTCATGGCATAGACTTCCTGAAATTTATCGTAATCCCCAACATAGCGCGTCAGCTCGGCATGATCCATATGATAAATAATATTGATGACACTGTTGAGAAAAGGAATGTCATGCGAGATTAATATAAATGCGTTTTCATATTCCTGAAGATAGCGCTTCAGCCATTCGATGTGATTGGCGTCGAGATAGTTCGTGGGCTCGTCCAAGAGCAGAATATCCGGCTTTTCCAGCAGGAGCTTTCCGAGTAAGATTTTCGTTCGCTGCCCGCCGCTTAAGTCAGTGACATCAGTGTCAAGTCCAACCTCCATGATACCGAGCGCTCTTGCAACTTCCTCGATCTTGGCATCGATCATATAAAAGTCGTGCTGGTCAAGGAGTTCCTGTATTGTACCAAGCTCTTCCATGTAAGCATCAAGCTCCGACTCGGAAGCCTCGCCCATCTTGTCGCAGATCTCATTCATGCGGCTCTCCATCTCATATAAGAAGTCAAAAGCAGCGGCGAGTACATCTTTCACTGACATTCCTTTTTTAAGGACGGTATGCTGGTCAAGATATCCTACGCGCACGTTTTTGGACCACTCAATTTTGCCTTCGTCCGGCATCAGCTTGCCGGTGATGATATTCATAAAAGTGGATTTGCCCTCACCGTTGGCACCTACCAAACCAATATGCTCCCCCTTTAGGAGGCGGAAGGACACATTTGTAAAAATCGTCCTGTCGCCGAAACCGTGGGAGAGATTTTCAACGTTTAAAATACTCATTGTGATCACCCCTTCTTATTCTCAATGATAAAATTGAAATACATATAAAAGTGCCAGCATGGAAACACCGCATTGAATCTCATTGTTTCTGAGCATATTCAGTACTTCGCCCTTAGGTAGCCACATTTTGTTACGAACTTCATTCTCGTCAAATTTGGATATCTCATTTTTCACTCTGGCAACAAAGATATGCATCTTTAAATCAGACATTCCATTACACGGATTATTTAAGCACAAATAGGTCAAATCCTTCAGTGTACATCCGGTTTCTTCTATACATTCTCTTCTGGCAGCTTCTTCTGGTGTTTCATCAGCCTCAATTCTTACGGCTGGGATTTCCCACTCCAGACGGGAAGTAATATAACGTTTCGACTGAATCAGTAATATTTCATCTTGGCCATTTACAATTACTACACATGCAGATTCATGAGGATAGTGGAGTTTATGGTAAGAATCTAAGACACGCCCGTCCGGTATTTCCACTTGGTCCGCATATAGGCAGATCCAGTCGCTTTCGTAGATTATTTTTCTGCCAATCTGTTTTGGAAATTTGTCATTCATTTAATATTTCCCCCATAAAAAGCGAATCTTTATGATAATTTGTCTCCCATATCAAACAAGATGCTTTATATAAATAATTGAATAGCTGTAACATTTCCTTACGAATAGTTACAGTATATATAAAATGCAATCTCCGCGCAACTGTAATTCATAAAAATATGTGAGGTAATTGACAATCTCATTCTGCCACGATAGAATTTCTATTATATAAAAGGTGCGGTATACTGTATACAAAGGAGAAAAAATTTGAAAGAAGGTCACTTTCAAACTATTGATTGGTATGCGTGCCGGAGCACGCAAGGGGTATAAACTATGATACAGGAATTGGGCATCATGCTCTGCAAAGAGCGTGAGAAAATGGGTGAGATACAGAAGAATATAGCGGATGGGATCATAGATATGACTGAGCTGTGCAGGGTGGAGTGTGGGGAGCAGGAGATCGATTACTTTACACTGCAGGCGCTGTTCGAACGTCTGGGAAAGTCCTTGGACAAATTGGAACTTGCCGTGTCGGTCAGTGAGTATGAGTCCATCTCATACCGAGCGGGGATCGAACACAGTATCGAGGAGTGGGACAGCAATACACTGATGAAACTGATGGACAGTTATGGTAAGTATAATGACAAAAAACGTCCGATCCACAAGCAATATATGACTGCGATGAATGCGATGGAAAAGTATGTGCGGGAGAAGGATTATGCGTCCTGTCTGCATGGGATGGAACAGGCACTCGCGTGGACGCTGCCGGGAGACTGGAGGCAGAAAGTTCAGATTAAACAGTGCCTCTGCAATCAGGAGATCAGAATCATCTTAGTGATCGCATACTGTCAGTGGAAACTCGGAAATACGGACGGACTTACGGTGCATCTGGAGCAGCTTGGCTGGTATATCCTGCAGCACTATACGGACACGGAGGAGCAGGTCAAAGTCTATCCGCACTGTGCATGGCTGCTGGGGCAGCTTTATCTGGAGCAGGGCAGGGTGGAGGAAGCATATGCCATGTGCAGGAGAGGGAAGGAATCCCTCATAGAAAACGGCTCCCTGAGTCCCATGTGGGAAATGCTGAAGTTGGAGGAAACGTGTTTTGGAAAACTGGGCAGGCAGGCGGAACTGACACGGTGCAGGAAGTACCAGGAAGCAGTCGCGTTTTTATACGAAGCAGCGGGAGTGCATCTGGAATCCAACATGGTGGCGGTGTTTATGAAAAGCAGCTTTCAGGGAGAGTTCATCATTACCAATGAACTGGTGAGGGATCTGCGGGAGGCACGAGGGCTTTCGCAGGAGGAACTCAGCGCGGATATCTGTACACAGGAGACGCTGTCCCGGATCGAGAAAGGGAGAACACCCAATAAAAAGAAACTCTATCAGCTATTAAAGAGAATGGGTATGGAGCGGGAGAGTTATTATGGGTTTATCGAGGCGGCTGATTATGAATTGTATGAAAAGGTAAGACAGTATAACCAGTGTTTTTCAAAAGGCAGGCAGGATGAGGCAACGAAGCTGCTCGGTGAAATCGAAAAAGAGTTGGATATGACTAGACCTGTGAACAGACAATTTATTGGAAAGGGGCACATTCTGGAACAGGTGACACAAGGCAGATTACCATACGAACAGGCAAACCAGCAGTTATTGGAATTGCTGCATCTGACGATGCCGTCTGTTGGTTCGGATAAGCGGATCTATCGTGTACCATTTCGGATAGAATATACAATATGGAATTACATAGCGGTTAATCTGAGACGAAATGGCAGAATAGAAGAAGCACTTCAGATTTATGAGGAATTGATACAATGCTATAAAAGAAGCAGGGTGGTAATGCGGTATCATGCTGTTCCGGGCTTGACCCTATATATAAATTATGCAGGTTTTCTGGAGGAACATGATGAGTTGGAAAGAGCAAAAGAAATTGGAGTGGAGGGATTGCATCACAGTTTGGAATGTTGCCGGGGAGATACGGCGGGAGACATTCTGGCAAACCTGTCTCTTGTATATGGGAAACAAGGTTTGCCAGATTCAGAAGAAAAATATCTTAGATATGGATATTCTCTGATCAGATTATATGACAGAGAGGATATGACGGATGTATTAAAAAAAGCATATAAGGAGAAGTTCCGAAAAGTACTTGATTAATTAGCCTCATATTGCCAAAAATATTCATGCGTACTGATCCCAAAGTCATTATTATCATCATTCGATACCGGTGGAACAACAACTGCAACCATACATAATGTTAATAGGGTGACAATCAATTTTTTCATGCTTCCAATTCCTCCTTAAATTTATTTTGGGTTATTACTTACAACAATATAATAAAATGCATATCCAAAAAAGATTATGACGTTTTATTCAAATTTTATTTGATGAAAACGTCATAATCTTTTTGGTGTGGATATGATATGATTAAAGATACAAAAATCGACAAAATTAAACAATATTTCCGATTGAGATCCGATGAAACAGGGCAGAAGCTTTTTAATACAAAAAGGTGTGAGAACGATTGAGGCAAAAAAGAGGAGGATGCTTTTAGGCTTAATTAATCCCACTGATGGAAAAGCTTTTGTGTTGGGAAAGGATATACAAAAAGAAAAGAAGAAAATTTTATCTCATATCGGAGCATCGATTGAAACACCAGGATTTTACGCAAACCTTACCGGAAGAGAAAACCTGCAGATATTTTCTGAATATTCAGGAAGAAAAGACAGTGCAGAAATAAAGAATGTCTTAGAGCATAATGAGTTAAAAAAATTTAAAAATCAAAGAATGACCAGAGTTCTGGTGCTGCTTGCTACAATTATTCCAATTGCGGATGCTCTTTTGTGCTTGAAGCAGCATCTTGTTTATAAAAATTTGATTGGATTGAATATACTTTTTGGCAATTTTTTAGTGATGCCATGCTTAGCCATTGTTCTTACAATTAATGGAACAATTGTCTAATTAAACTATATTTCCATATTCAAGCATCTATATCTGCGTTAGTCATACCGATTTATGAAGGGTATTGAGATGGTCGGTTTCGTAAAGATTCTCGATTCTAGTGGATGTGAGAATACTTGATGAAAAGAATGGGGGCAATGCTTAAATGAATTCCTAAGACTCTTGCTATCTTGGGCGAATTAGAAGAATTACGTAAATGAAAATGTGAAACTTTATCTGTAAATAGTGTTTTGGAAGGTCTTCTATGATAAAATAAAAATCATAGGAGGTCTTTTATTATGGCAAAAGAAACATGCACAGAGTACAAATGTCGTAAGGAAAACGCAACATCATTTATCAGCTCTTGGAAGAGTATGATATCCAGACCGCTGAAGACATTCAGGATGCCCTAAAAGATCTGCTTGGCTGAATGATCAAAGAAATGATGGAAGAGGAAGTGGATGAACATCTTGGTTATGAAAGGTCTGAGCGTTCTGACAACGATGATTCTCGCAATGGTTACAAGGGAAAACGTGTAAACAGTATCTATGGAAAGGCAAAACTATCATTCCTAGGTGATATGTGAAACCGCCTCTATCCATTGAATTTCTGTAGGATTATCTGGTCTGATGTCTGCAAAAGACTGTGGTAAATGTATTTGTTTCATAGTATAATTTTTATGGATATACCTTATTATACGATAAGGTGAAAATAGAGAGTGCTTTGTACAATTCTCTATCTTTAAGAAGGTTGTTTCGTTGTGTAGTTGCGCTTGGATGGAGTTAAAGGAGTTGGAGTAAGGATGAAAAAAATATTTTTGGTTGAAGATGATAAAGCAATTTCTAAAAATCTGATGCTTCTGCTTCAGTCAGAGGGGTTTGCAGTCAGCCATGCTTCCACGCAGAAACAAGCAGTCGGTATGCTTGCAGAAGGAAAATTTGACATGGCATTGGTAGATATTTCTTTACCTGATGGAAATGGTTTTGCTGTCTGTACGGAAATCAAACAGACACAGAACATTCCAGTTATCTTTCTGACAGCATTTGGTGATGAAGCTAGTGTTGTGACAGGACTGAATATGGGGGCAGATGACTATATAACAAAGCCTTTCCGTCCACGGGAACTGATTGCAAGGATTGGGGCTGCTTTACGGAAAACAGGCTGTTCGCCTGCTGTTTTTGATATAAACGGCCTTTCTGTTGATGCCGCCAGCGGCATTGTTAAAAAGAATGGGAAAGAGGTATTTCTTTCTGCGTTGGAATACCGTTTACTGCTGGTATTTGTCAATAATCCCCGAAATATCATCACACGGGAGCGGTTGTTAGATGAACTGTGGGATGCCGCAGGGGAATTTGTTAATAATAATACATTGACAGTCTATATTAAGCGGCTGCGGGAAAAGATTGAGGATAATCCAGCGGAGCCGCAGATTATCTTGACTGTTCATGGGACGGGATACCGGTTGGGAGGCAGTGATGTTTCAGAATAAAGAGGACAGAAAGATTGCCATATTATTTCTTATCATAACGTTCATCTTTACAATAGTGGAGTTTATGGTCAGTCCAGCGGCGGGAATATTGGAGCTTGTTTCGGCGGTCATATTAGGAACTGTATTTTATATATTCACAAGGGCACGTTATAACAAGATTGCGCAGCTTTCAGAGCAGATTGACATGGCGCTTCATAATGATGAACATCTGTATATCAGTGAAGCGGATGAAGGTGAACTATCTATTTTACAGAGCGAGATTGTTAAAATGACTTTGCGTATCCGGGAACAGAATGATGCGTTAAGAAAAGAGAAGAAGCATCTTGCAGATTCCCTTGCAGATATTTCCCACCAACTCCGTACTCCGCTTACATCAGTGAATATTATTCTGTCACTGTTAGAAAAGAATACGGATGAAAAGGAACAGAAGACACTGATTCGGGAAGCAGGGGAATTGTTTGGACAGATGGATTTTTTATTGGCATCCCTGTTAAAGTTATCCCGACTGGATGCAGGTATTGTAGTTTTTAAAAAGGGGCAAATAGATATAAGCAATTTAGTATCGGTTTCGCTCCGTCCTTTTTTAATTTTAATGGAACTGCATAATATTCAGATACAGACTGACATACCGGAGGGAATAGAAATTTCAGGTGATTTCAAATGGCTTTCAGAAGCATTCCAGAATATTATTAAAAACAGTATAGAGAGTGTGGGGGATAACGGACTAATTAAAATTGCCTGCGAGGACAATCCTTTGTTTACAGAAATTACATTTCATGATGATGGAGCCGGATTTGAAAAAGAAGATTTACTGCATTTGTTTGAGCGTTTCTATCGTGGAAAGGATGCAGATGCCACGGGATATGGAATCGGTCTTGCCATTTGCAGGAGCATTATCATGCGGCAGGGCGGGACTGTTACTGCTAAAAACCATCCGCAGGGTGGAGCTATATTTTATGTCCGCTTTTTAAAGTGACAGACCTATCACAGAAAAGTGACAGATTAGTCACCAAAAAGTCACAGAAAAGTAAGTTCAAAATTCTATGATATGGGTAGAACAAAATAAAGGAGGCTCATAAAATGGAGTTTTTGAAAATTGAAAATTTGTGTAAGGTCTACGGCAAAGACGAAAATATAGTTACTGCGTTAGACCATGTTTCCCTGACTATCGAGAAGGGAGACTTTACTGCCATCATCGGCACTTCCGGTTCCGGAAAATCTACACTTCTCCATGCGATTGCAGGCGTGGACGTTCCGACAAGCGGAAAGATTTACTTAGACGGGCAGGATGTATATGCCCAAAACAGCGAAAAACTTGCCATATTCCGCAGGAGGCAGGTGGGTTTAATCTATCAGTTCCACAATCTTATTCCCACACTTAATGTGGTAGAAAATATTACGCTGCCTATTCTCATGGATAAAAGGAAAGTCAACAAAGAGCGGCTGAATGATCTGCTGGAGCTGTTAGGGCTGCAGGAGAGAAAGACGCATCTGCCCAATCAGCTTTCGGGCGGGCAGCAGCAGCGTGTTGCGATTGGACGTGCCCTGATGAATGCACCGGCAGTGATGCTGGCAGATGAACCCACGGGTAGTCTGGATAGCCGTAATGGACAGGAAATCATTCGTCTCCTGAAAGAAAGCCATCGTAAATATCATCAATCACTGATTATTGTTACCCATGATGAAAATATTGCCTTGCAGGCAGATCGTATTATCAGTATCGCAGATGGAAAAGTGGTAAGGGATGAAAGGCAGGTGTCGCAGTCATGAATATTTTTCATAAGGTTGCCCTGCAGGGGCTCAGGAAAAACCGCACCCGTACATTTGTGACGGTAATAGGTGTGGCATTATCTGCTGCATTATTTACCACGGTTGCTACTTTTGGAACATCGCTTTTGCAGTATCTAATCAATAGTTCTGCCTCCAAATGCGGCAGTTGGTATATTGATTTTGTGGATGTGGATTCAGACTTTGTGCAGGAACGGATAAGCGATTCTCAGGTTACGGACGCAGTGGCTTTTGAAAACATCGGCTATGCCCTGCTGGATGGTGCAAAAAGTGTTGAAAAACCGTATCTGTTTCTTGCAGGCTTCACGGATGAGGCATTCGATCAATTGCCGGTTACACTTATTTCGGGCAGACTTCCCCAAAATGATACAGAAATCATTGTTCCTAACCATGTTTCCATTAAAGCAGATGTGCGGATTCCGGTAGGGGAGACTCTCAGGCTTGCGGTCGGCAGTCGTGAAGCGGAGGGGAACATACTAACCCAGCATGATCCATACATTCAGGGTGAGAGGTTGAATACTGTGGAAGAAAAAACTTATACTGTTGTGGGAACTTATGAGAGGGCCGGATTTGAAGAACATGATTCGCCGGGTTATACCTTGCTCACAAGATCGGGCGCTTCCAATACGACAGGGCGGTACAGCCTGTTTATTACGCTTGACAGCCCGCAAAAAGTAAATGCATATACGGATCGTTTTACAGGTTCGTTGCCTTTCGTTTTGAATGAAGATGTGCTGCGTTTTTATGGCGTGTCGGAAAATACCCTGTTTAATACCATTATGTTTGCAGTCGGAGGGATATTAGTTTCAATTATCATGATAGGATCAGTTTTCCTGATTTACAACTCGTTCAGTATTTCCCTGAATGAGCGTATTCATCAGTTTGGCATTCTTATGTCTGTAGGGGCAACTTCCAGACAGTTAAAAAGTTCTGTTTTGTTTGAAGGGCTTTGTATTGGTGTGCTTGGCATCCCATTTGGTGTGGCAGCCGGCATTGGAAGTGTTGCCCTGGCATTACCGGTTGTTGAAAAAAATTTTGCTACGATTTCTGCCAGCAATGTAGAGCTTGGTTTGTCTGTGTCTGTTCCGGCACTGGCGGCAGCCATAGCAGTCAGTCTGGTCACTATTTTAATCTCGGCATATATTCCGGCGAGAAAAGCTGCTGCTGTCCCTGTGATGGAGTGTATCCGTCAGACCGGTGAAATTAAAACCGAGGCAAGGGATGTTAAAATTTCTAAATTATCCGAACGTGTATATGGTCTGGAAGGAATACTGGCTCTTAAAAATTTTCGGAGGAATAAGCGCCGTTACCGCAGTGTCATATTGTCCTTAACTTTAAGCGTTGTGTTGTTTGTGACAGGCAGTGCCTTTGGCACTACCCTGAAAAGAATGGCAAAGGAATTAATTGTGGTGGAAGCGGATGGTGATATTTTGTTTTATGCAGAGGAAATGTCTGAAGACGAATTGCTTATTTTATACGACAGATTGAAAAACGTTGATGGGGTCAGGAAAAGCACATGGCAGGCAAATGTGCTTTATTCAGGCACGGTGAGCGGGATTTCTGATGATTTTATAAGCGGGTATCTTCAGACAGTTGATGAGGACCGCGCAGGGGAAGTGTTGGATATACCAATATATGTCCAATTTATAGAGGATGCTGTTTATTATGAATTTATAGAAAGTCTTGGGTTTTCCAAAGAAGAATACAGCGGTCAGGATGCAAAAGTGCTTGCTGTTATTATGGATACTTCAGAACATGAAGCTTTTTTCATGGGGCAGGAGATGGAGTTTACCTTTTATTCTCCAGAAGGGGAACAGACAAAAACAGTCTGTACAACCTTGGTGGATAATTACCCTGTAGATATGCTCCCGTTTGATTCCGCACCGCAGTATTTATTTATGATGGTCATTCCGTGGTCAATGAATGCCGGTTTTGATGGATTAGGGGAAAGCTCTAAATCAGGTCTGACTTTTTGGTCGGATACACCTGCACAGACAATGGCGCAGATTCAGTCTGAGCTTACAGATTCAGTGATTATCAGTGATTATACACTGCTCAACCTGTCTTCCGTAGTTGACCTGTTCCGTAGTATTACTTTTGTCGTGGATGTGTTTACCTATGCATTTGTTGCTATGATCTCATTGATTGCGGTTGCAAATGTATTCAATACCATTTCAACGAATATCCGGATCAGACGGCGGGAACTTGCTATGCTGCGTTCCGTCGGGATGTCAGAACGTGGCTTTAACCGGATGATGAATTTCGAGTGTTTCTTTTATGGGCTTCGTACACTTCTGTTTGGGATGCCGATTGCAGGTATTCTTTCGTGGCTGATCTACAAAGTAATGGCAGCTAATGAACAGCTTGAAGGATTTGCATATTATTTTCCGTGGAAAAGCATGACTGTCAGTATACTTGGTGTATTTTGCATTGTTTTCGTTACAATGCTGTATGCTACCAGTAAGGTCAGGAAAGAAAACATTATTGATGCGCTAAGGGATGATATGGCTTAAAAATTTGTTAAGCAAGGTTAGGAAGATGCTGTTTGGAGAAAATATTTTATCATCATGCAGACAACCTGATAGTTTGTCTGTATGATGGAAGAAGGAGGCTGTTATGTGGCAATTTGCATTTCTTATATTTTTCATTTCATCCTGCATATTTGCAGGAATTATGCTGCATGACTCCAGAACATTATGGAGTGGAGCCTCATTTTTATTCATGATGATATGTCTGGCGGTCTTTTTATTTTTTACAGTATCCCAATATTCAGAATGGCTGGCAGCGCATGATTTAGTAATCGGAATACTGATTGTTATGTTTATTTTGGCAATAGGCAGTGTTATTGCGTTTCCGGCAGTTTTGATTCTTGTATTTTTTGTGGAAGGAATAAAGGTTATCAGGCATGAGGGAATAAAGCCGGCAAATCTGTTGTCGATGTTGTTTTCTGTTTTGATGTGTATCTATCTGGCAGTCTGGCCGGTGATTGGAAATTTGGGAAAGAATACATTAGGTACAACGCTCTATGCAATTATCAGTTTCGCGGCAGCATATGTATTGACACTGCTGGCGATGTATTCAATTTCTGCGGTGCTCAATCTTTTCCATCTGAGAAAGAAAAGAAATGCGGATTATATTGTTGTGCTAGGAGCCGGGATTATTGGAAATAAGGTTACGCCATTACTTGCGGAGCGGATTGAAAAAGGGATAGAGTTGCTGCACTACAACCCAAATGCTGTACTGATCATGTCCGGTGGGCAAGGTTCCGGAGAAGATATACCGGAAAGCGAAGCTATGGCTGATTATGCGGCTGATAAGGGTGTTGATATGAAAAAGATTATTATGGAACAGAGATCTGTATCCACGCAAGAAAATCTGCGTTTTTCAAGGGAACTGATGAACAAACAGAAACCTAAAATTATTGTCGTCACAACTGCTTATCATGTGTTCAGGGCGTTAATACTTGCAAAGCGTCAGGGAATAAAATGCGTGGGATTTGGTGCAAAAACAAAATGGTATTTTATGTTAAATGCTTTTATCCGTGAGTTTGTTGGGTATTTGAGTTTGATTTGGAAAAAGTGTATTTTTACGATTGGAATAGGTGCAAGTATTGTAATTGTACTGAATGGATTGAAGTAGAGGCGAAAAAATGATGAATAAAAAAGGTAAAAATATTTTATGCCCCGACTGCTGAAAACCTGTTTCTTTTCCTGCTTGCCATGCTTGCGCTGGAAAGAGCAGATTCTGTTACCTTTACAGACATTTTCTGTCCAGGATATCAGATAAGTCATTGAATACCTTTTACCGTCTCTGTTCCCATGCAAAGGATCAGCTGCCAGTTTGTCCCGCTCGGATACCGTATCTGGGAAAAGGACCAGTCCAAGCTTAAGCTCGCAGCTTCCATGGTCAGGCAGGTCATGCCTGAATTCCATGGAAGGAAAAATATCATCATTTTCTGTGACAGCTGGTATGTGAAAAAAGAGTTAACTGCCATAGTCAAAGAATACCAGAACCTCGACCTTATCGGGAACGCAAGGAGTGATTCTGTCATGTAT
>CAMWLV010000052.1 GCA_947175175.1 uncultured Lachnospiraceae bacterium | reverse complement strand
AAAACTGCTCGGGTGCCGCTCCTAGGTCAATTCCAGTAATAACAGCCCGATCCTCTCCATCACTACTGTGTCCACACCAATCGTCCGCTCATCCAGAAACAATACTTTTGGCTTGTGAATCAGCGACGCCACGATCTCACAGCGTATACGCTGCCCCAATGAAAGATTTCGAACTGGTGTGTTGATAAAGTCAGCAAGTTCAAATATATCTGCAAGCTCTGCGATACGCTTCTCCGTCTCCTCTCCCGAAAGATCATAGATCGCACCAAAGAAGCGGAAATTGTCATATGGTGTCAGGTGTGTCCAGAGCTGTTCCTTCTGTCCGAATACAGTTCCAATCTGATAGGCAAGCTGCTTTCTCTTTTTCACTGGATTGATGCCTAACACTTCCACTTTACCGCTGTCTGGGTACAAGATGCCCGTCAGCATCTTGATCGTAGTGCTCTTGCCAGCTCCGTTTGGACCGATAAAGGCGAGGACTTCTCCCTCCTCCACGCCAAACGATACCTTGTCGACCGCTTTGATTTCCTCCGTCTGTGAGTGGAAAATTGCCTTAATACTGCCCTTCATTCCTTTTTCCTTCTGCTTCACCCGGAAGTTTTTGGATAACTCCTCTGCTTCGATTACCTTCACTGTCTATCCCTCCTTAGAAAATTTTATATAAAAATACCATTATTCTTTGCATGTTTACAAGCATACATATATCCATTGACATTCCTCCCCCAATATAGTATTGACATGAAAAAGAAGCCGCCATGTTACATACATATTCATGTATATACCATGCGGCTCCCTTTATCACAATTTATCTGATAATTATCATGATAACCCATTGCAATCACTTTCGATTACCGCATAGCCAAATAAGACCTTTCGTCCTACGGCCATGCGCTCCACCAGTCATTTACTGGTAATCATCTGTGACCGTATGCTGAAAAATCTGATACTGCTGCATAATCGAAATATTTAGTCCATTATCATGATTCAACATCTTCAATCTCTCCTGTATCTGAATCTGTAAATTTCTGATAGTATAGCACAGTCTTTTGTAAATGGCAAGCGTTTTTTCATAAGCTGCCGAGGATCCGTTCTCTTGCAGTTTTTTCCTGTGCTGGTGTATTTTTCTTTGCAATCTTACCAAATACTGCGTTGAAATACTCGTCTATCCATACAAAGGGATTGTGGATACCAGCAAGCTCCCACGGCTCCGAGGGTACGATCGCTACATTATAACCGTTCACAGAAGCTGCCCCGGAAAATTCCTCAAAGCTTGCAAGCATATAAAGAACGATATCCTGTATCCCATCCTCCGTGTCAAATCCCGTGAACTCTGCCTGAATATGCCCTGTCTGACAGATTCCCTGACAAACATAGATATCCAGACCGCCCCGATAACCATACTTTTCCCCGTCAATCGTATAGATGTAGGAAAACAGATGCAGATTCCTTCCGTCCTCCGTTTGATAATCGTAAAAAGCCAGATCCGAAATCTGCCCAGCATAGTTTTTCCCTGCATAATCCTGAATCTTCTGCTGACTGTGCTCCCAGTCTGACAGCGTCGATTCGCCTGTCTGATCCTTGTCGCGAATCATGCAGACCACATTCATGCCATCGCCTAACAGGGCGCAAGTTGCATAGACACCACCTGATTCCAGTAATCCAACGCTCCATCCGTCAGGTATTCCAAAGCGGTACTCCGGCGTTTTTATCCCGTTTATGCCTGTCCGCTTTTTGACATAGACATTCCGTTTGATCTGAAGATGCATCTGGGGATAGATCAGATCAGGATCGGCGATCACATCTGCATTTTGCTCGGCAATCTGCAGATAATAATCACTGTTTCCTAACAGCCTTTCTGAAATGTTCCATAAGTTATCGCCCTCACAGACCTCATATTCGCCAAGACTCTGCGTAATCACAGTATAGTCGTCCTGCTCCTCTGTCGGTATGTCATACCGGGTTTTATACGAGGAATCCTCATATGCCTGCACCACTATTGGATTCGACAATACAAGCAGACCGATAAGAAACCGCATTACTGTTTTTCCCTGAAATAATCTCATACATTCATACCCTTTATTGCTGTTGCTTTCGCTGTCTGTAACGATTCACAGTCTCACTGCTGTATGTGTCTTTTATCGATATATTCTGTCAACAGCGCAACAGTCCCGTCAATCCCCAATTTACTGCTGTTGATGCAAAGGTCATAATTTCTGGAATCGCCCCATTTTCCGTCACAGTGATCGTTATGATACCGTTTGCGCTTCATATCCTTCTCGCGTATTTTCCACACAGCCTGATCCTTTGACAGTTGATACAGTCTCATAATACGCTCAATCTTCTTGTCCATATCACCAAGCACAAAGATTGAAATCATGCTGTCGCATTCTTTTAAAATCGTCTCACTGCACCTGCCCACAACAACAAAAGACTCGCCTGACGACGCTTTATTCTTCAGATAGTCAAACTGAAGCAGATACAGGTTCTCCTCCGGTGAACTGCTGTAACCGCGCACTGTTCGCGATGCAAGCCTGCTTCTGTGTTTCTCGTCTAGTCCCCGCAAGTTCCGCATGTCCAGATGTTTCTCCGCAGCAATCTCATCCAGCAGATTGTGGTCAAACAGCTGGATTCCATAGTGTTTTGAGAGCCGCTCCGCGATTTCGTGACCTCCGCTGCCATATTCCCTGCCCACAGAGATAATTAATTGTTTTTCCATCAGCTTCGCCTCCCTTTATAAATACCTGACATAAATGATGAGCATAGCGATCAGCACTACCATGACCGTTGCCGGCATCATTTTCCTGCAGTACTGTCCCCACTTGATCATGTATCCTTCCCTCGCCGCCGTCGCAATACCGACAACATTTGCAGATGCCCCGATCGGTGTGGCACTTCCGCCGATATCCGTTCCCATCGCCAGCGTCCATGCAAGCATGGACAGATCCACGCCATACGTAACGGACAGGCTCTTGATGATTGGTATCATCGTCGTCGCAAACGGAATATTGTCGACAAACGCACTGGCAATCGCTGAAAGCCATATGATGATCGCTATCATGGCCATGACATTACCACCGCTGATTTTGCCGATAAATGCCGCCATGATCTCCAGTATTCCCGTCTGTTCCAGACCACCGATCACGACAAACAATCCGATAAAAAACAACAGTGTCTTATAATCCACTTTCTTCAATAATAAAATCGCATACTTCCATGACGTTGCCAGTGTCGCAGCCGCCACGATCACTCCAATCGCAGATACCGTAAGCCCCGTCTGTGCGTGTGTGACCAGCAATACAATTGCGACTGCAAAAATCATACTGCTTATGATAAATCCTTTCTTATCCGTGATCGTTGACTCCGGGCTTGGCAGACTACTGTAGTCAATCACTTCTGCTGCCCCCGCTTTCAACTCTTTGCGAAAGAGCAAATAAAAGTAGATCAGCACCGCGATCAGTGATATCCCTGCGATCAGGCCTGTATTCGTCACAAAATCCGTAAACGAATATCCAAGTGATGTGCCGATGATAATGTTTGGCGGATCCCCGCACATCGTAGCCGAACCACCCAGATTGGCACAGAATATCTCGGACAAGATCATCGGAACCGGATTGAACTTCAACAGCTGTGACAGCTCGATCGTGACTGCTGCCAGAAACAAGATAACCGTGATACTGTCAATGAACATCGCCAGCACGGTTGACAAGACCATAAACGTGATAAACAGCGGTATCACCTGATACTTTACAAGCTTTGCAATGCGCATGCACAGCCAACGGAAAAAACCTACCCTTGCCATGCCTTCCACCATCACCATCATGCCAAAGATAAACAGAATCGTCTCCCAGTTGATACCGGCGCTGCTCTCTCCCGACTCCCCGGACAGATACCAGAAATCTGCCGTGATGATACTCTTTAAATTGATTGTTTCGATCACTGCTGTCATACTGTGCATTCCTATACCAAATACAAAAAGGATCGTCAACAGGGCACACACCAGCGAAACGATATGTCTCTCCACAATTTCAGTTACAATAAAAACAAACATTGCAATAAAAATGATTACCGCAAAGACCTGCGCTAACATATAAATCCCTTCTTTCTAACATTATAATATATGTAACTGATAATGTTAGTTTCGCTTTTTTCCATCCGATTGATGTATATAATTCATAACCAAATCTGATGTATGCCAAAGGGATTGTCCTGTCTCCAAATATCCAAAAGAATTTCCCGTGAACAGAAATATATGGTTAGAACACAATAAGTACAGCAAAGGATCCAGTTCTATTGGCTGCTGTTCCATCCCACTGCACTCATTAAACATTTCTGTCATACATGCCGCAACATCATTGATATCTGTCCGAAACAGTCCGGAGCAAATGGCGGAGTTTTCCATGCAGCTGCGCAATAGGAAGGTCTCCGCCACTTTATCATGATACACTCCGTTCAGCAGCAATACTGTCACCAATATCAGGCTGAGAATCCTGTATTTTCTCTTATGCACTATAATTCCTTCTTCCCAATCGTAAACGACGTAATTATAGCACACTTTTATTTTCAGGGGAAGATGATATTTTTTAATCTATTTTCTTTCCCCTCACACGCTCCAGATAATCCCACACGCCTGCATCCTTCCCAAGCCAGAGATTGTCCTGTAAATCTTCACACGCAAGGATCTCTCCCGCATTTCCTGACTGCCCATACCAGTCCCAGAATTCCGAATCTGTCCGATATGGCATCAGATCCGCACTCTCAAAATACGCAAAAAAGCTATTATTGACCGGAAGGTCATTGACCACCTTGCTGGGTTTGGGATCATAGGAAAGCCCGATCACAAAATTTTTATCCTCATCCATATAAAAAAACGGCGTAAACAAATAAGATTCCCCAGCCTCCTCATCTTCGTCCAAAAACCACATCAAAAAGGTCTCCCTGGTATCCTCATCGTTTACAATCAGATCACCATAAGCTCCCTCCGCCTCCACCTGTTCACACCATAACCCCATAAAATCATCATTCATCTCGAATATGTCCGAGAGCAGATACTGCTCACCCGTCATCAGATTGACATTGACGCTTCGCTGTGTTTTATGTACATAGTTGACCGGCGATATCGGCGCATATGTTTCCTGAAAATGCACACTCATCAGATATTGACTGTGAAACGGCACTTCGCAGCGCACATCACTGCTGTAGATCTTGTATTTCTTTTGCAGCTCCTTGACTTCCGCATCTGGAAAAAGATGCCAGAAATTTACCTTTTCCATCGCTGTGTCATACAAAAGTTTGTTGACTGCTTCAGTCTGTTCCTCCCCAATCCCTGATAAAACCGGATACTCTACCGTGATCACATCCCAGTAATCATACTGATCCGAATACTCCACATAATACTGTTCTTTCTGTACAATATAGTCCTGATAGCCTTTTGGTGTCCGACCTTGACAAACAAAATATCCTCCTGCCGCAAGCGCAAGAATCCCCACCGCTGCACCAATCGAGATTCCAATCCGCGTGTTTTTCTTTTGTCCCGTTTTCATGCTTCATCCCCCACAGTTTGCTTAAATATGTAACTATTTTACTTGGAAAGTGCATCAAACTTGTATCGGAATTGCATCAAAGTTGCATCATATTACATATCAACATTATATGGTAAACTGCATTTTTCTACAGCTCCTTATTACTCTTCTTTTGTGATGGGAACCACCCACAATAAAAAGCCTGACATTTGTCAGGCTTTTTTGTTTATCAATGCACACGCCGATGCAGAGGAAACATGCCACTGGAGCGGCGCATTCTAATCATACTTCAAACATCAATTCGCCGTATGTAGGAATCGGCCAAATCGTGCTGTCCACGATCATCTCAAGTTTATCAATTGGTGCGCGCAGTGCGTCCATAGCCGCCTTGACAGTATCCTTATAATAGAAAGCAAGCTCCTTTACATCAGAAATCTTAGATGCGCCTATCTCCACAGATTTCAGGGTGTTGAGTGCTTTCTTAGCCTCTGCCAGAAGCGCATCTACCTCTGTCAGCATTTCCATCTGTGCTTCTGCACCAGCACCAGCCTCCTTGATCGCGATCACACAATTAGCAAGATCGCCTGCATAAGCTGCCACCGCCGGAATGATATCCTTTCCAGCCATGTCAATCATCGTGAGCGCCTCGATATTGATCGTCTTCGCATAGGTCTCGTAAATTATCTCCTCGCGTGACTCAAGCTCCACCCTCGTAAAAATACCAAACTTTTCAAACAAAGCAACTGCCTTGTCTGTCGTGATCGTCGAAGCCGCCTCGATCATGGATTTAATATTTGGAAGCCCACGTCTTTCTGCCTCGGCAACCCACTCGTCTGAATAACCATCACCGTTAAAGATAATTCTCTGATGCTTTGTAAAATACTCCTTAATGATATCATGTACTTCCAAGTCAAAATCTTCTGCCTTCTCCAGCCTGTCAGCCGCCTCACAGAATGCCTCCGCAACGATTGCATTCAATGTGGTATTGGGGCTTGCGATCGAGTCTGCAGAACCAACCATGCGGAACTCAAACTTATTTCCTGTAAACGCAAACGGTGAAGTTCTGTTTCTGTCTGTCGCGTCCTTCTCGAAATCAGGAAGTGTGGATACACCTGTCTCAAGCTTACCGCCCTGCTTTACCTTCGCTGCATCTCCTGTCTCTACAAGCTGTTTCACAACATCCTCAAGCTGGTCTCCGAGAAAAACAGAAATAATTGCCGGAGGCGCCTCATTCGCACCAAGCCTATGGTCATTTCCCACGTCAGAAGCCGACTGACGAAGCAGGTCTCCATGCCGGTCCACTGCCCGCAGAATGCATGCCAGCACCAGTAAAAACTGAATGTTCTTGTTCGGTGTATCGCCTGGATCGAGCAGATTTTCACCATTGTCCGTCGTGATGGACCAGTTGTTGTGCTTACCGGAACCGTTGACACCTGCATAAGGCTTCTCATGAAGCAGACATCTCAGATCATGCTTATATGCAACGCGCTTCATTGCCTCCATTACCAGCTGATTGTGGTCTACCGCAATATTTGCAGTCTCATAGATCGGTGCCAGCTCATGCTGTGCAGGAGCAACCTCATTGTGCTGTGTCTTTGCCGTAACGCCAAGTTTCCAGAGCTCTTCATTCAAATCTTTCATGTATGCGCCAACGCGCTCTTTGATGACACCGAAATAGTGATCCTCCATCTCCTGTCCCTTCGGAGCAGGTGCGCCAAAAAGAGTGCGGCCTGCAAACATCAAGTCCTTTCTCTGCAGATAGAGATCCTTATCTACCAGGAAATACTCCTGTTCTGGTCCAACAGAAGCCGTAACCTTTGTAGCCCCTGTGTTTCCAAACAATTTTACAATACGAAGCGCCTGCTCACTCAATGCCTCCATGGAACGCAGAAGCGGTGTCTTCTTGTCAAGCGCTTCTCCTGTATAAGAACAGAATGCTGTCGGAATACAGAGAATTACGCCGCAGCCAGATTCCTTCAAAAATGCCGGTGATGTGATATCCCACGCCGTATAACCTCTTGCCTCAAATGTCGCGCGGAGACCGCCTGACGGAAATGAGGAAGCATCCGGCTCACCTTTAATCAATTCTTTTCCGGAGAATTCCATCAGCATTCTTCCCTCTGAATCGGGGTGTGACACGAAGGAATCATGCTTTTCAGCTGTGATGCCTGTCAGCGGCTGAAACCAGTGCGTAAAGTGCGTCGCGCCGTTCTCCACAGCCCAGTCCTTCATTGCCTTTGCAACGACATCTGCAGTGGTCATGGAAAGCTCTCCGCCATGGTCCATGACTCTCTTTACTTCCAGAAATACTTTCTTGGTAAGTCTCTCCTTCATCTTCTCAACGGTAAAGACTTTCTCACCAAAGATTTTTTCCACGTTTAATGCTTCACTCATATTGATTTCCTCACTTTCCATTGATCATGACGTCCTACTGCTTTTTGTATCATAAACTGCATATATTGTACGTTATAGTGTTTGTCTATCTACAAAAAAAGTTCCAAAAAAAGAGATTATTCTTTTTTGGAACACCTTCGTTCGCGATATCATGATATATAATTTTGATTTTTTAAGCTTATGAATTTCATTTTTCTGTGCCTGAATCCTTTTACTTTCTTACAATAATATATCTCAGCCAAAAAATCAAGACTTTCTTGAAAACTTTTCCACTCTTTCCCGCCTTTTCTGCATTTTGTATAGATACTTTTTCCAAGAAAGCCCGTTTTTCGTTAATTTATACCACACAAATATTTCATGTATTTCTTTTTATTGTGCTCCCAACACAGGAATAACTCTTTTTTTCTGCAGCTCCTAACCTGCACAGCAAGTGCACAACCCCGGCGCTGAATCTTCTTCAATTCTATATCTCTTTTTTATATGGTTACTTAACGGCTTCCACGCGCAGCAAATCATATGGTTCGGGCTGATCTGCCAGCTCCGCATACAAGATCTGCCTCGAATGCGGACAACTCTCAACAGCTTCCCCCTCATCATTGTACATAGAAAGCACTTTTGTATGAATATTGCTCCCGTCAGGCTTCATAATCTCAATCGTGTCACCCACACAGAATTTATTCTTCTGCTCAAACTTTGCATAACCGCGCTCGTCAACAGACTCTACGATACCGAGATAAACATACTCGTTGACATAGGTATTGCTGTCGTAAATCTGTGCATTCTCATCCGGCTTTCCGAAATAAAATCCTGTCGTGAACTGGCGGTAAGTGCATTTGGCAATCTCAGCCCTGTACCAGTCCATATTGCCGCGATATTTTCCCTCTGATTCAAAGTAATCATCAATCGCTTTCCGGTATGTGCGCGCCACGCATGCCACATAGAGTGCTGTTTTCATGCGTCCCTCAATTTTCAGACTGTCTATTCCTGCGCTCACAAGCTCTGGAATGTACTCGACCATACATAAATCCTTGGAATTAAAAATATAGGTTCCGCGCTCATTCTCATACACTGGAAGATATTCTCCAGGCCGCGTTTCCTCGACTACTGCATACTTCCAGCGGCACGGGTGCGTGCATGCCCCCTGGTTTGCATCCCTTCCCGTGAAATAATTGGACAGCAGACACCTTCCTGAATAGGAGATGCACATTGCCCCATGGATAAAACTTTCAATTTCCATTTCTTTCGGTATGTTGTCGCGAATCTGCCTGATCTCTGTCAAAGAAAGTTCCCGCGCCGATACGACGCGTTTTGCCCCCTGCTGCCACCAGAAACGGTAAGTTTGATAATTGGTATTGTTCGCCTGTGTGGAAATGTGAATTTCAATCTCAGGACAGACCTCTTTCGCGATCATGAACATTCCGGGATCTGAGATGATAAGCGCATCTGGCTTTATCTCTTTTAACTCCTCAAAATATTTTCCCGCACCCTCCAGATCGTCATTGTGCGCAAGGATATTTGCCGTCACATACACTTTCACATCATGTTCATGTGCAAACCGAATCCCCTCTGCCATCTCCTGACTAGAAAAATTCTTTGCCTTAGCGCGGAGTCCGAATGCCTCCCCACCGATATATACAGCATCAGCCCCGAATATGACAGCCGTCTTTAACACCTCCAAACTACTCGCTGGCACTAACAGCTCGGGTTTGCCTGGTCTTTTATTGTTCATTCTGCTCCTCCATCTTAAGTTATTTTCTACAGTCCCTTACGCTTCGCAGAAAGAGTAACTCCATCCGCAATTGGCAATATCGTTGTCTCCAACTCCGCGCAGTGTGTTAATTGATACAGATATTCCCGCATCCTGTTATGTATGGTGCGGTTTCTGCGGATTACCGCATACTTCGACTCGATCAACTCGCCCTCCTGCAAAACATTATCTGATACCAAAAGCCCCGTCGGCGATAACAGCCTCAATATATCAGGCAGGAAATTAATATACTGCCCCTTTGCCGCGTCCATAAAGATCAAGTCATATACACCGTCTTCCTTTAATGATGCAAGTATTTCTGCGGCATCTCCTTCCAAAAGCGTGATACAATCCGATTTCCCTGCCTTTTCGAAGTTTTCCTTTGCAAGTGGTATTCGTTTTTCATACTTTTCGATTGTCGTGATCTGACACCCCTCTGGCGCATACTCACTCATCAGCAGCGCGGAAAAACCAATCGCTGTCCCAACCTCCAGGATACGCATCGGTCTTCCCCATGTAATCAATAATCTTAGCAGACTCTGCATCTGCGGCCTGATAATTGGTACATTGGTCTCCTTGGAATATTTCTCCATTTCCCTTAAATAGGCCGGTTTTTCACTGTCAAAAGCGTGTAAAAATGTCAGCATTCTCTCGTCCATACTACTTTCAATTCCTCTCCGCTATCTTGCATTTTTCTTAATAAATTCCACTACTTTTGTTATCGCCTTAACAGGAACCGGATTCATTCAGCTTTCCCTGATAACAACGCATCAAAATGATTGATGCCATTATACAGCAAATTCAATTCAATGACTTGTAATGGTGCACTTTCCCCTACAGGATAATCTGTATGTGCGATATCCTGCATATCTACCAGCTCTCCTGTAAAATTAATGACAGCATGAAGTACAAAATTGGGAATTTGGTCCAACGGCCATCCTAAGTCGATCAAGAAATAATATCTAAGCGCATCAAAAAGCCGATCTCCATCTCCGAGCAACTCAACCATGACGCCCTCCTGCATTCCCATATACATGCGCATTTTCGATGCAAAATCTCCATTTACTGTTATGTGATAACTATTTTGTAATATAGCAGCTACCGCATCAAATGCACAATTATTTCCAGTACTTATTATGTTGATATACTGAAACCTCTCCTCTGCCTCCATCCCTTCAGGAGATTCATACTGCCGCATGAACGACTCTGCCATTTGGGGCGTCACAGGATACAGCTCGCTGGCGTTTGTATACGTAAGCAGGTTATGTACAATAGTTGCCATACACTGCATTATATCTTCCACATTATGAAAGTAATGCAGCATTCTCTCTACTGCGAATGGTAAAATTCTTCTATATGTCGCTGCCGCTGCCCCGCTCATCTTATCCCCCCGTATCATCTGCGCTCCCTTGCTTGGTACAAACAACGGGGTATATTCGTTAGGATATTTCGCATTGAAAGCTGCCGCCAAATTATGTTCCGAACCATTTGATCCAGCTTCTCTCGCATCATCCCGAAATTTTTTAAGCGCTGTATAGGCTTCCAATAATGCTGCCGGATTCCGCTGCGCCTCCGCATAACAAAATATAGTCATTATTTTACCCACAATCATTTGGCACTCTGGTCTCTCTAGTAATTGTGACTTTCTGCCTTCAAAAATATTTATAAGATCATCCGCAATCTGCTCATCATTTAGATCACTGGCACATTCTTTCAAACTGCAAAAAAGATTATAGTAATCACTGGGGCCTTTTCCGTGCACAAAAGCACCCCCTGTATTATTCTGCCGCGCTTCAAAAACGGAAAATATTGCACTTTCAGTCCTTTCATCAGCTGATCTTCCACTTAGACTTCTAGGATACTTCACCCCCTCAACAACGTGTCTCTGGTGTTTCGCAAAAGGCGCAAAATAAGCTTTATACAAATAGGCAGGTGAATCATCGTTCTGTCCTTCCAGATCCATACCAGTAAGATTATGGATTGTTAAATAAGCAATCTTCCGAATTTCATTATAAATACTCTCTGCTTTCTTAAAGTCATCTTCTGTTGCGTCTTTCTCAATACCTTTCATAATCCTTAATGCAATCTCTTTTGCTTCCTGTAAGGATATGTTAAAATTGCTATCTTGTAAAAACCATTCTAACCTTTCATATAACAATTCTGTACGAGAACATACGTATAATTTTTGCCAAAAAAATATATAAACTTCAGAGACTATCTTCGAATACTGCTGTATCATTTGTTCGTCTCGTTTATAATAGCTGCTTAAATCAACTCCCGCATTACTTACTCGTTGTTCTATTTCTTCTAACACAGACTCCATAATGTACTGCCCACATAGCTGAGTCAGTTCTTTGTCTATATATGCTGGCAGCAAGTTACAAATTGAAATCAGATACGCGATGACCTGTCGCAGACACTCCTCACCTCTCCACATTATCATTGCCCTGATGCATATACTCTTGACGTAATCAGGATAGTTACCCTTTAGTACGTCCCATAAAGGAAAATCCTTTAAAAACTTGTTTTGCATATACATTTCAAAAACATATCTTATTTCATTTTCAATATTATCACGTGCAACAATTAGCGGCTGCGCTTCCGAAATTACAATTTTTGTAATGTACAAATACAATTCTTCTATATCTACACTTTCATTTTGAATTTCATTACAAATCCATTCCCTAATATTTCCGAGACATTTAATATAATTTTTTAGGTCTAAAATGATGGAATCCAAGGCATCTTTTGACAAATCAACCCTACCTTCTACTATATGATTCCGAACAAAGAACTTAAGCTGTTCAAAAACTGCAAACGGCACACCTGCATTACCTAAAAAACGAAACAAAGACGCCAGTTTTTGTATTTCAGGTGCCACTTCGCGTTCATAATAATCTCTCGGATCCATCAACGATGATATATGATTTTTTTTACATTTCGATGCAATATACCCAAAGACAAAAAAGTCCTCTAAATCCCCCAACTGTTTTCTCGCGTCAGAATTAAGATATAACTGATAGAGTATTGGCAATGCTTCTTCTATTCTAACCCTTTGAATTACCGGTGCATAAATATATGGAATGTCCGGGATTTTCTCACGCTTTAATGTACATATCGTATTGGGGGCAGAGTGTTTTGTCTTCTGCTCTTTGGGCATTCGTGCAAACATCAGCTTTCTCCTGTCATTCAAAAATCTCCTAAAAGGAACTTTACACATAAACAGGAGGCCTATATCTGCCTCCCGCCTAATGTTTCCTATATGATAACACATTTTTGTAAGATCCGCAACAGTTAGCCAGAGCTTCATTCAGGCAGCTTATGACTTCATTACTGTTCACTCCGTTCCAGTAACGAGTAAAAATCCATGCAAAATTTGCTTCGCAAATGGATTTTTACCTGCTGACTGTACGTTTTCTTACGGACTTAGCAGTAAATGCCAAGTCCTAGTGTGAACAGTAACGTGACTTCAATTTCTGGCTGCCGGAATAGGAAAGCTCTTTTGCAACTCTAGCTGCCGCCAATGCCTCATACCGCGCCGCATCAATAAAATCCGCCACAAATTCTGTCTGTGGGTGAAGGCAGATTTCATCTGGCGTGCCAACCTGCTCAATCCTCCCCTGGTTTGTGATGATGATGGTATCAGCCACTTCCATTGCTTCCTCCTGGTCATGTGTCACAAAGATGCTGGTGATTCCCACCCTGCCGATCATCCCTTTCAACCATGTCCTAAGCTCTCTTCGCACTTTCGCGTCAATCGCCGCAAACGGCTCGTCCAGCAAAAGAAGCTGCGGATTCGGCGCCAGCGCACGCGCAAATGCCACACGCTGACGCTGCCCGCCCGATAACTGGTGCGGATATCGTTTGCCAAGATCCTGCATGGAGATCAGCTCCAGAAGCTCCTCCACCCTGCTTTTGATTTCTTTTTTGCTTTTCTTCTGCACTTCCAGCCCGAAAGCAATGTTATCCGCGACTGTCATATAGCGGAACAGTGCATAGTTCTGGAACACAAAACCGATGCCCCGTTTACTTCCCGGCAGGTCATTGACGCGCACGCCGTTAATCATGATCTCTCCCGAATCCGGCCTGTCCAGTCCCGCGATCATTCTCAGGATCGTGGTCTTTCCGCTCCCGCTTGGACCGAGCAGCGCCGCCAGCTGCCCTTTTTCCACACCAAAATTCACATCACTGGAGGCATGAAAGCCATCAAATGTTTTATAAATGTGCTCCATCTGTACATACATTGTAAAGTTCCTCCCTTTGTCCTGATTACCCCTTTCGGAAATTAGCAATAAACAGAACTAGCCGTCGTATCATTCCTTAGCCCTGGAAAATTTCTCCACCACATTCCTTGCAATCAGGATCAGCACTGCCAGCACTACCAGGACAGAGGATACTGCAAATGCCGCTGTCGTGTTAAATTCATTATATAAAATCTCCACGTGGAGGGGAAGCGTGTTTGTCTTTCCCCTTAAATGACCAGAGATCACGGATACCGCGCCAAATTCCCCCAGCGCACGCGCCGCGCACAGGATAACGCCGTAGAGCAGCGCCCATTTAATATGCGGAAATGTAATCCTCCGGAAAATGGTAAATCCGCCTGCCCCCATCAGTGCCGCCGCTTCCTCCTCGTCCTTTCCCTGCGCGTTCATGACAGGAAAGAGCTCACGGAACACAAACGGAAATGTGACAAAGATCGTTGCAAGGATCACCCCCGGCACTGCAAACACGATCTTTATGCCGTGTGCCTTCAGGAAATCCCCCATCCAGCCGACATTTCCAAAAGTCAGTATGAATACCAGTCCTGCTATGACAGGGGAAATCGAAAAAGGAATGTCGATAAGTGCAGCAAGTATCTGACGACCCCTGAAATAGAACTTTGACAGCAGGTACGACGCAAAAACCCCAAATATGGTATTGACCGCCACTGCCGCTGCTGCTGCAAGCAGTGTCAGCTGCAGAGCCTTAACGGTATATTCATCAAACACAGCTTCCCTGTAAGCCGCCCAGCCGTCGCGCAGTGCATTTGTAATGACCACGATCAGAGGAAGAACCAGCATCACAAACAAAAACAATACACAGATACCGATCAGAAGATACCTGATACCCTGTCCGGATTCTTCCCTGCGCGGCTCCCTGACCTTCTGTATGGAGGATATCCCGTCCCCCACGATATCCTGCTGGTATGTCCTTTGTTCCCTTTTTGTCATTGCAGTTTTCCCCCTAATCTCTTACAGAAATTTTCTGATCTCCTTCAGTACATAATCCGCTGCCTCTTCCAGTGTGTACCGGCTTGTGTCAATCTCCACCTCGGCATGCACGGGCGGCTCATAGGGACTGGAGATCCCTGTAAAATTCGGTATCTGTCCGTTCCTCGCCTTCTTATACAGCCCTTTTACATCACGTCTCTCACACTCCTCCAAAGGTGTGCTTACATAGATCTCTATAAAATTTGTGCTGCCAATAATCTCTCTTGCACGTGCCCTGTCACTTTCGTATGGAGAGATAAAGGACGTGAGAACGATCAGGCCGGCATCGTTCATCAGCCTTGCCACCTCTGCAACCCTGCGGATATTCTCGATCCTGTCCTTTTCTTCAAATCCCAGGTTCTGGTTCAGCCCCATCCGCACGTTGTCACCATCTAAGAGCATCGTATATTTCCCCTGAATGCTCAATGCCTTCTCAACCTCATTTGCAAGCGCTGACTTTCCTGCCCCGGAAAGCCCTGTAAACCACAGTGTCACAGGTTTCTGCCCCATTTTTGCAGCACGGGTCTTTCGCGTAATGTCCAGCTTCTGCCACGTCAGGTTATCAGCCCTTCTTAAGGAATGCTCTATGATACCACATGCTGAAGTCATGTTTGTAATGCGGTCAGTCAGGATAAAACATCCAAGCGCCTTATGGTTCACAAAAGTGTCATACACTGCCTCCTCCGCCATGGCAATGTCACAGACAGCGATCTCATTTTTATACAATTGTGCCGCCGCCAGATGTTCCCCCGAATGAATGTCAACCTTATATTTAATTGCCATCACGGTCGCAGGCAGCATCTTCGTGCCGATCTTAATGAGGAAGTTTTTTCCCTGCACCAGTTCCGTGTCATCCATCCAGAGTATCGATGCAGTGAACATTCTGCTCACCTTCAGCTGTGTATTCCTGACCAAAACGCATCCGCGGGACACATCCACCTCACGGTTTAACTGTATTGTCAATGCCTGCCCTTTACGTGCTTCCTGCACATTTTTATCTGCCAGAAGAACTGACTGCACACATGCCCTCTCTTTGCTTGGCAGCACTGTTACCTCCTCTCCAACACAGATACTCCCCGATGATGCCTGTCCCTGAAATCCACGGAAAGCCGCATTTGGCCTGCATACCCTCTGCACAGGCATGACAAATCCCTGCTCCTCTGTCCCGTCATCCACATCCACAGACTCAAGGTATTCCAGCAGCGTTCCCCCGCCGTACCATGGCATATGCCCTGACTTTAGTGTGACATTGTCGCCCTCCGTTGCAGATACCGGAATGATCTCTGTATGGTAAAGTTCCAGATCAATTGCGAGTTTTTTAATGTCCTTTTCAATTTTACGGTATTCCTTCTGGCTGTAGCGGACCAGGTCCATCTTATTGACCGCAAACACAAAATATTTGATCCCCATCAGCGCACAGATCCTGGCATGGCGCCTTGTCTGTGTCAGAATCCCCTGTGATGCATCCACAAGAATGACTGCGAGATCCGCAAATGATGCCCCCACTGCCATGTTCCTCGTGTATTCCTCATGCCCGGGTGTGTCTGCCACGATAAAGCTCCTGTGCTCCGTCGTGAAATAACGGTACGCCACGTCGATCGTGATCCCCTGTTCCCGCTCTGCCATCAGTCCGTCCAACAGGAGGGAATAGTCAATCCTGCCTTCCCGGCTCCCCACACGGCTGTCCAGCTCCAGCGCCCGCTCCTGGTCGGCGAACAACAGTTTTGCATCATACAGCATATGGCCGATGAGCGTGGACTTTCCGTCATCTACACTGCCGCAGGTAATAAATTTCAGCAGTCCGCTGCTGCGGCTGTCTATATTTTTGGCTGTCTTCCCATTCATGCCTGAAACATCTCCTCCTCCCGTCCTGCCCACATTCCGAACTATACTTCCATCCATATCAGAACCCCTCTCTCCTCCTGCGCCTCTCACTTTCCTGATCACTTTCCATTCTGTATCAGGAGCATTTTCCCTTCCATATCCCCAGTCATTCCTCTGCCATGTCAGAAGTATCCCTCCCGCTTGCGCCTTTCCATGCTGCCCGCCGCCTCATGGTCAATCACGCGGCTCGTCCGTTCCGACGTCACGGCACCGAGCGTCTCCTTCACAATGTCCTCCAGTGTATCCGCCGTGGACTCCACCCCGCCGGTTAACGGGTAACAGCCCAGTGTGCGGAAACGGACTTTTCTCTGCTGTATCTCCTCACCGGGAAGCAGCCGCATCCTGTCATCATCCACCATGATGATATTTCCGTCCCTGTATACAACGGGACGCTCCTTTGCAAAGTACAGGGGAACGATCTCGATCTGCTCCTGCGCGATGTACTGCCAGATATCCTTCTCCGTCCAGTTTGAGATAGGAAATACCCGGATACTCTCCCCCCTGTGGATCTGCGTGTTATACAGGTTCCACATCTCAGGACGCTGGTTTTTCGGGTCCCATGCCTGTTCACTGTTTCGGAAAGAAAAAATGCGCTCCTTTGCCCTCGACTTCTCCTCGTCCCTGCGTCCGCCGCCAAATGCCGCAGTAAATCCGTATTTTGAGAGTGCCTGTTTTAACGCCTGCGTTTTCATGATGTCCGTATATGCGGAACCATGGTCAAACGGGTTGATCCCCTGTTTTACGCCCTCCTCATTTGTGTAGACAAGCATTTCAATTCCTTTTTCTTCCGCCATACGGTCACGAAATGCTATCATTTCCTTAAATTTCCATGTCGTATCTATATGTAAAAATGGAAAAGGCGGCTTCTCAGGGTAAAATGCCTTCATGGCAAGGTGCAGCATGACTGAGCTGTCCTTCCCGATGGAATACAGCATGACCGGCTTCCCACACTCTGCCGCCACTTCCCGTATAATGTATATCGCTTCTGCCTCAAGGGCATCAAGATGGGTGTTCATTTACTTTCCTCCATATTCTTTTCGCTTAGGAACTGTTAAGAATTAACTTTACATAAGAAGATTTAGACTAGCCAGATGTAAGGAACTGTTAATAAATTACTCATGACAATGACTTGTCTAAATGCCCATCTGCGGCATCAGAAAATCTTGACATAGCCCACTATGCCTGCGATTTTCTTCTTTGCAGCTGGACATTTATACGGCGTCCTTGTCACAAGTAATTTCTGAACAGTTCCTAAAGATTAATTCTTTAACAGTTCCTTACTTATTTACTAACCCCTGCTGAACCTCTGCATATAAAGCTGTACCGAATTGATAAACAGCATCAGCAGAAATGAGACCACCAGCAGCACCAGGGCAATTGCCGTCGCATCGGAATATTTATACTGCTCAAGCTTCGTCATGATCAGCAGCGGTGCAATCTGCGTCTTATTTGGGATATTTCCGGCTATAAATACCACACTTCCGTACTCCCCGATGCCTCTTGCAAACGCCAGCCCGAAACCGGCAAGCAGCGCGGGAAACAGTTCTGGCAGAACCACATGAAAAAAAGTATAGATCCTGCCTGCCCCGAGCATCTCTGCCGCCTCCTCGTACTGCCTGTCCAGTTTTTCCAGCACAGGCTGCACTGCCCTTACCACAAATGGAATCCCTACAAATACCATGGCGATGGTGATCCCTGTCCGTGTGTATGCGATCCTGATCCCCGCCTCTGCAAACAGTGCCCCGATCCACCCCTTATCTGAATACAGGTATGTCAATGAAATGCCTGCTACCGAGGTTGGAAGGGCAAACGGCAGCTCGATCAGGCCGTCCATCAGGCGCTTTCCCGGAAAGTCATAACGCACAAGCACCCATGTAATCAATAAACCAAATACTGCATTGACCAGTGCTGCCAAAAATGCACAGGAAATACTCACAACATAGCCGGACATTACCTGTCTGGACGTGACCACGGAAATAAACTCTGCAAAGCTGAGCTGGCTGGCACTGATTAAGACTGATGCCAGAGGGATCAGTACCAGTATCCCCAGCATGGAAAGTGTTACCCCCAACGAGAGCTTAAATCCCGGGATTACTTTGACACCCCTTTTATTTTTCACCTTTATGATCTGCTGTTCCATAAAAATGACTGTCCTTTCTAATCTGCATAATATTTTCCTACTCTTTTCACAGTTTGTTCATATAATAGTTGATGCTGATAGTTTACTTTTCGCATCCTTACTTCTCTGCCGTATTATTTTTTTATAAGTAAAAAACCTGATATAAGTATTTTCGCTTCCTACTTACATCAGGCTTTTCTACAAGTTATATCATTCCCTTGAAAATATATAAATCGTTTCTTTTTTGTTATAATAACCTACACCATACTCCTTCTTGTCAGCCATTATAGTCAGTGTATGCTTTCTCAAAGAACAATCAATTACATATTTCATTTTCATAAACATTGATGCACTCAATATCATGTCACAGGGGATCTTAGGTTTGTCCACTACTGCTATTTTCATTTCCTTATAAACGATACTACTGTTTTTATCTGACAACACAAAATCATCTATATTCCAAAGAACCGTTCTTTCATCGTTTTTACCAAATCCACCAATAGATGATATCTTAAATTCAGATACGCCACTCATTTCCTTTGTCAGTTCCTTAAACAGCATCTCTCCCTTACAAAAAATAGGGATATCAGCTCCTGTATCCAGCATACATTTGAAAGAAATATTATTGATAAACGCCTTAAAAATCGGTCTGGGTGAATCTAAGGTAATATTTAACGGAAATATTAGTTGAATCATACAGTCACCCCTACGAATCCTCTCGTATCCTCGGTGCGCTCATACTCGTATTCCTTTCCCTCTCTCATAAACTCCAGCCTACGCCCTGCATAATCGCAATCACTTATCCCACATACAACAACCGCCGACTCAACATTCACTCCATCATCATCCATATACTTAACATCTGTCAACGCAACCCACTGGTCAGGATAAATTAATCGTATCTGTTCCCATGTCAGCCTTTGTTTTGATAAATACGTTTCCATGCAGACCTCCACCTTCCTGTAAAAATAAACTTGAATAGTTGTCATATTATAGCACGTTTGCCGCCTTCCGACAATAGCTTTCCTAATGTAAGTATGAAATTGTCAAGGTTCTTTGATATCTATTTTATTGACGGCTGTCCTTTCTAATCTGCATAAATCTGGTCAAAAACGGCACCATCATTAAAATAGGTCTGGTACGCCATGTCCCAGCCGCCGAAATCATCAATAGCAACAAGATTCATATTTAAGTCAAACTGGTCTGAAAACTCCTGAAGAACTGCTTCATTGGAAGGGCGGTAGTAATTTTCCCCTGCCAGACGCTGCGCATCGTCGCTGTATAAGTATTCAAGGTATGCAGCTGAAACTTCCTCTGTTCCATGTTCTTTTGCATTGCCGTCCACTATGGCCACGGAGGGCTGTGCCAAAATGCTGATACTCGGCGTTATGATCTCATAGTCATCCGGGTATTCCTTCATGGAGAGATACGCCTCATTCTCCCATGCGATCAGCACATCTCCCTGCTTGTTCTCCACAAAGGTGTTGGTCGCCCCCCTTGCGCCGGAATCCAGGACGAGCACGTTCTGGTACAACTTTTTCATGTGCTCCTTAGTCGCATTCTCATCGCCGCCGTCCTGCTCCTGCCAGTATGCCCACGCGGCGAGGAAATTCCAGCAGGCTCCGCCGGAAGTCTTCGGGTTCGGGGTGATCACCTCGACGCCGTCCTTTATCAGATCGTCCCAGTCTTTGATATTTTTTTCATTTCCCTTTCGTACAAGAAATACAATTGTTGATGTATATGGTGAACTGTCAAGGTCAAATTCCATTATCCAGCCACTTTCGATCAGCCCTGCCTCCTCGATTGCCGTGACATCGTGCGCAAGAGCCAGTGTCACCACGTCCGCCTCATTCCCCTCGATCACGGAACGCGCCTGTGAGCCAGAACCGCCGTGGGACTGTGTGACTTTCACTTCCTGACCGCTCTTTTCCTTCCAGTAATCGTGGAATAATTCATTGTAGGCTGCATAGAATTCGCGGGTGGGATCGTAGGATACATTCAGCAGTTCGATGACATTACTGTCATTAGTTGTATCTTCTTGTGTTTTCCCACATCCTGTAAATAATGTACTTGATACTACAAGTCCTGTAAGCACCATTGCTGATATTCTCTTTTTCATAACTATATTCTCCCCTTCTGCCTTTAGGAAAAATCTTCTATTATTTTAAAAAATCCCAATATAAATGTCATATACCAAATATCAGATATTCAGATATCACTCTTTCGATATCAGCTCTACACAAATACTTCCATAAAAGTAATATTCCTAAATGTACTGCCCGATCTTTTTTCTTCCATCAATTCTGTTATCATTGTACTTCTTAATGAAACACACTTCATATAAGCCACTTCTTTAAGAATCATATTTTTATTCCCCCATATTTTTAATCCGCTGCTCATTTCCCGTTCTGAAACCCAACATCTACAAAAGCTGCAATCCGTTCACAAACTTTTCCATCAAATCCCTGTTGCATAAATTTTCGGTATGGCAGCTTTTCATCCTTTTTATCATCTCTATTCTCCATAATCATATCAATAAACTTTCTGCCAGTTTCTTCATCACTTGCCACATAAGATGCTTTATACCATGCCTCTTGCCGAAAATCAATTTTACTATCTTTCATATTATCCAAAATGAGAATAGGTTTATTTGTAAACAAGTAATTTACCAATATTGATGAACAAAAGGGCGTCACAAGCGCATCCGAGATATTAAATGCCGTATCATAAAACTGATTCGTATCTATAATAAAATTCTTTTCATTTTTTAATTTTTCAATTCGCTCTCTTACATGTGGCGTATCAAAATCATATGGATGTGGTCTCCATATGATTACTGCTTTATCCTTTTTGCAGTAATCATAACAGTATGTAAAAAGTCTTGAATCCAGCTCTCCATTAAAATAAATTACCTTTTTCTCTTCTGCTATCGCCTTCCATTGTTCTGGTATTTTACTATTATGCAAATCTTCATACAAAGCATCCATACGGGGATATCCGAGCGAAAGCAGTTTTCCACTCCATTTTTTATCTTTCTGCGCAGCCCATTCAGCCATAAAACAGGAAACAACTGCATAATCTATCTGTTCTCTATGGTGCTCTGCAAACATACCTTCAAATTCCTGATTCCCAGCATAATAGTGTGTATGATATGCTATTGACTGCAGAGAAATGACCATCTTGCTGGCTTTTCGTATATCATTTCCAATACCCGAATAATACCACTGGGATATACCAAGATTTACATAGCAGACTTCATATGTCTTGTCTGGACACCAATTATTATTAAATCGAACTATTCCCCCTTGTTTGCAAATCTCAGAAATATTCTCTGCCATTTCTTTCAGATTTCGTTCTCCTACCTCTAAAATATTCCATATATACGGAAACACCACTGTACATATAGTGTCTTCCCTTCTTATATAATATTTAAATAATGGAATAACCCCATACCAAATATAAGATAATTCTGATGCCAAAAAAAGAATATGTTTTCTTTTCTTATCTTGTGAATGAGAATCCATACTGCTTTCAGCGGCCATACTCTGCATCTGTTCCAAATAGCGAATACTGATAAGTTCTTTTTGAGTAAAATAACTATCAATTTTCTCATTTCTATACCACATAAAATGATCCACAAAATATCTACTGAGATAAATTCCGTTCCGCTTACAGTTCTCGTAAGCTTCTCTATATCGCTTTGGCATATCTTTTGACGGAATATCTACATAAAACCATATTGAATCCATGCCCCAATCATTATTTGCTTCCATTGGCTCTTGATCTGCTACATATATAACTTCTATCTTTCCCAGATTCAGACAGTATTTCTCCAGTAACTTACACATTCTGTTCTCTCCCATCAAGACGATCTTACCACACTGACAGATCATGTGGCGGAGTCCTGTATCTGGTAAAATACATCCGAGTTGCGATAGTAAATACATGTTCGAGTTACGACTATGATCTTTGCGCACGATCTCCTCATACATCATATTAATACGAGCATCTATACGAGCCCCCACAAGGCACCAAATGAATTCTTTCGTTTCAGGCATGACATTGAGCTTTTTTCCATACAAAGTATGAAACTGATCTGGACAGAAAATAGATTGCGGAGTAATCCCTTCCTGCAAAAAAGCATCATATACCAACTCAGAAGATGCACCTGGTGTAACACACAAAATAACAGGTATATCTTTCTTAGCATTGCAAAAAGCCTTCCATTGTGCCACATCACAAATTTCATTTCTCTGCTGCGTCTCTATCTTGTCATCAATTGTAGGTTGAATATGATTTGATCTGTTCAAACTTACTCTCATTTTTATCCTCCATACTATTAACGCCCACGAATTTTAATCTCGTTTATTCATAAATACATCTCTCATTTTGGCATTTTCTACATTATTGAA
>CAMWLV010000051.1 GCA_947175175.1 uncultured Lachnospiraceae bacterium | reverse complement strand
TCATCTTTAGTATACCACACAGATTGGGCAATTACAATATATCCTTCTGAAAATAAGCCAACGTTCTACATGCCTGTCCTTAATCTCAAGGGGCTTAAGGACACAACTTTCAAACTTCTGCCCTGATTCTTATTGGCTATCTCGCAAAAAGCGATCATCACATAATGTGCAGATCGATAAATGCCAACGTAACATCCGCATCATCTGGTAGCAAAGTACATTGTGCTTTTGTATTTCCCTTTTCATCCACCACTTGAACTTCATAAGCTTCTCTTGGCTTATCAAATGCCATAAGTACTTATAATGTCCCCTGTCGCCACTGTTTCAGGTTTCTCTCGAATTTATCTGTATAAGCATTCTTTAGCTCCTCTGCCGTGATTCCATAACACAGAAGAACATCATTGTAGTACATGAGCACATCCGCCATCTCCTCAATCAGTTCTTTTCTGAGTGCAGGATCTTCTGTCGCGTTCTTATCACCGTTTTTCTTCACAATATCGATTACTTCACCGACCTCACCAATCATCCACAAAAGTTTATTTTTTCCTGTCTCTGGTATAATGGGTTCCCACTTGTCCTTGTAGTTTTCCTGCAATTCTTTTTGCATTGTTAGCATCTCGTTTACTGTAAAGTCAATCATTTGTATTCTCCTCCATATTTTAGATTTCTCCTTCCTGCTCATATAAGACGCCACCAGGCAGCATTCTATCACCGAATCTCTGAAAAGGACGACTTATCACCCGCTACATCCGAATCTCCTTTGGAATATCAATCAATACGATATACTGAAAAATGAACACACTGCCTCGCCATAATCGCCCTTTACAGCAGTAAAAATAAAGTTTTCGTGTGCCTTCATCTCCTCCAAAAGCAGCTGTTCTACTTCTTCGCGGGTGCGCTGGATAGCATAGGGTTACTTTTCCAAGATTACTCTTGCCAGAGCCGTTTAATCCGCTTTTTTCGCAGCTCGTACATATACCTCCCATTAAGGAACTGTTCAAAAATAATTTATGCATCTTGACTTGTCTATTTCTAAACAGTTCCTAAACTCAATTTGCAATAGCGACTTTGTGCATCTATTCATATACTGACACCGAATATTAAGAGAACCACTACAATATATGGCAGAAGAAACCGCAAAAACGCGTATTTTTCCTTTAATTCCATTACCACAGTTAAAATCAGGGAGCTCACCAAGTTTAAACCAGCCCTGCAGATAATGTGTACGTTTGTGTCAATTTCATGTCCAAAAATTAAGTTTAATGTGCTGTTGAGCAGCATTGCACAGGTAAAGAATATACAAAACAGAGTGAGCGTCGTCTTTATTCTTTTTAGCATCCTTTGTCCTCCTCGCTTTTCGCAAAATCCTGTCAATCATTGATTTGTTTTTGTTCCCATTATTTTATTATACTAATTTGACACCATATATTCAATCACCCCTCAACACTTCTTTGTACGCACACTCCAAACAAGCAGTCAGTGACTGTATAAACAGTAACTTTGTTGTTACTGTTCAGACGTCCGCAAAAGCGTGGGAATCAATTTGTGCGCAAAAATGTTGCTGTTCACACCAACAATGTGCAGAATTACGCGAAAATCAGACAGGGGGTGTGAATTGCAATACTTTGTCAATAAAATCCAGTGGAAATTGACTTGTATTCAATTGACATGTAGATAGCTAACTTGTAAAATAGGAATATAGATACTAATACTTCATTTCATACAGAAGGAGGCCGGAGGATATGAAAAAACTGCTTGGAATCCTAACAATATGCGCTCTTATTGCATCGCTCGCAGTACCATCAAATGTTATGGCAGCTACGAATTCTACATGGATTCAGGAGAGTGGCTCGGAGACATGGCGCTATACAGAAGGCGCGGAAACTGAGCTCATTGCAAAGCTTCAGGGCGATACATTATATATTCAGGGACATGGTGCGATTCCCGAATATGACCGGGACCATCTTGGAAACAGACCATGGCACAACAGACCGATCCGGTCACTGGTGATTGCGGACAGTATTACTTCGATTGGGGCAGAGTCCTTTTCCAATATGAAAAATCTGTACCATGTAACCATGTCCGCGGGCACGTATATCGAAAATCCAACTGTTTTCGCCGGCGCTGCTCCAGAATGTACATTCGAATTTACAGGCACAAACATTATCAGTCATAATATTGGAAATGTTCCATATACCAGCTTGGACAGTATTGCCGCGTTTATGCAGAAATACAATGGAGTCTATCGTTACCGGCTTGCAAATTATTACATGATCGATTGGGTACAGAACTCTGTTTCACCGAAAATTGACAATCTTGCACCGTTGGACGCATTGACAACATACAGCAATCCGAATTATCCGATTCCGAATTATCCAAGCAATTTGGAATTTTTGTCTCCCAGACCAGATTCCAGTATGCACGCACATATCCAATGCAGACAGCAAGGCACAGCAGCATTGGAAGTATTTTCAATTGTCCTCGGTGATGCCACTTACGCAGCCGCTTACAATATGTCGGTATCAAGCTCCAAGGGCATGGTGACAAAGACATCCACACCACTGACTTATGTTATGACAATCCCCGCAGCATTTCAGTATCCGGGAAGACAGTTTTCGCTGATTCAACTCGGAAACGGTGTTGTGAATATATTGGAGGACGAGGACATAAACGACGCGACACTGACCTTCACAACAGATTATCCTACTGCTGCCTGTGCATTGGTTTACCGGGATACCATCAGCCTGCCAGGCACACAGGACTTATTAATACAGCAGAGTATAATGGAATAGAACCAATGATAAAAAGCAGGAAATAATAAATATTTCCTGCTTTTTTAAGGACACTTCCGATCAGATTATTATAAGAAAATATATTTACAGATAAACAATACCGCCAGCACATACATGAGCGGTGTAACCTTCTTAGCCTTGCCGCAGCATACATTCACTACCACATAGGAAATAACGCCAATTGCAATGCCCTCTGAAATGCTATATGCAAGCGGCATAGCGAGCATACAGAGATATGCGGGAATCGCCTCTGACAAATCGTCAAAATCAACCTTTATAATAGAAGACACCATCAGAAATCCTACAAAGATCAATGCCGGAGCCGTTGCAAATCCCGGTATCGCCGTAAAAATCGGTGCGAAGAATATCGCGATCAGGAACAAAAATCCTGTCACTATCGATGCAAGCCCTGTTCTTGCACCTGCACCGACGCCTGCCGAACTCTCTACAAAAGTCGTCGTCGTGGAAGTACCGAGCACTGCTCCCACCGAAGTAGCAATCGCATCTGCCAAAAGCGCTGGTTTGATATTGGGAAGCTTCTCGTCCTGATCAAGCATGTCCGCCTTGGTAGCAACACCAACGAGCGTTCCGATCGTGTCAAACATGTCCACAAACAAGAATGCCAAGAGAACTACAACAAAATTTGCAATACTTACATTCGAAAAATCGCCCAAAAAGCATTGTCCAAAAGTCTTTGATAACGCAGAGAAATCCGTGATGGCAAAGGCAGGATAGAGCGAATAAAAACCATTCTCGACATCAACCGTATAAATCCCCACCGCCTGACAAATCATACCAAGAATCCATGTCACAATGATCCCGATCAAGATAGAACCCTTTACATTCATTGTATAGAGCACTGCGATCAGAAGCGTTCCGATAATCGCGAGCAGCGCACAGATTCCCAGTGTGTGGAACTCTGAAGCAAAGCTGACATAGGTCGTGAGCGTCGAGTCGCTGTTCACGATCACATGCGCGCCCTGCAAGCCTACAAATGCAATGAACAATCCAATTCCCGCACTGACTCCCTTTTTGAGTCCGCTCGGAATCGCATTAAAGATAGCCTCCCTGACATTTGTGAGCGACAGAATGATAAAGATAATGCCTTCCACAAATACCGCCAGCAGCGCCACGCGCCAGTCATAGCCGTAAGCACCGCATACTGTAAATGCAAAGTATGCATTCAATCCCATACCTGGTGCAAGCGCAAACGGATAATTTGCCATCAGTGCCATCGCCGCAGTACCAATAAATGATGCCAGACAGGTTGCCATTAAGACTGCCGTCGCATCCATTCCCGCAGCGGAAAGCATGGACGGATTAACCGCAAGAATATATGCCATTGTCATAAATGTAGTGATACCGCCAATGACCTCCGTCCGCACATCGGTGTTGTTTTCTTTGAGTTTAAATAATTTTTCAAACATTTTCCCATCTCCCTCCATTGTTAATTGACTACTTTCTCATTGTATCTTTATTTTATCATGAAATCAATACTCAATTTTTGATTCATTTCCACTACTTATGTTGACACATAAACAGTAACTGATTCCTTACACAGCCGCAAAAATATTGCCCATTCTCTTGACATCACAGACTACAGATGGTAGTATATAAGCACAGACTACAATGAGTAGTATCAAAAAACGATAAAAATATTTATGGACTAATTTGTTTGCAAATGATATAGAATGGAGGATAATTATGGCAGAATTACAACTTGGTGTAATCGAAGCCCAATTTGCGGATATGATCTGGGAGCGCGAGCCGGTCACTTCATCGGAATTGGTAAAACTGGCAGCAGACGCCTTCACATGGAAGCGAACCACAACACATACCGTTCTGAAACGGCTGTGCGACAAGGGATTGTTTGAAAACAACAAGGGAACTGTTACCAGCGTGATCTCTCGCGCACAGTTTTATTCTATGCAGAGCAGACAGTTTGTCAATGACACCTTTGACGGTTCCCTGCCCGCATTTATTGCCGCGTTTACAAAGGGTGGCACCCTGACACCCGAGGAGGCAGACGAAATCAGGAAAATGATTGACCAGGCAGAGGAGGGATAGCGATGCAGACCATCTTTTTGCAGCTGCTCAATATGGGCATTACCGCAAGCTGGATTATCCTGGCAGTAACTGTGCTTCGACTTTTTATGAAAAAGGCACCAAAATGGATTACCTGCGCATTATGGGCGCTTGTGGCTATTCGGCTGAGCTGTCCGTTCACTTTGGAAAGCGCATTCAGTCTGATACCGCGCGCAGAAACCATTAACCTAATAGACAATCCATATCCCCAAAATCCCACTTTTTACAGCGGAGTTTCTTCCTATATGAATAGCTCTTTTACAGATATCTCCTTTGCAAATAGTACTTCTGCACCTACTTACGGCGCGAATCCACTGCACACCCTGCTGCCAATTGCCAGCCTTATATGGATTTGTGGATTATGCATCATGATGGGATATACTCTGATCAGCTTTATACGAATGCATCGCAGCGTACAGGAAGCTGTGCCACTGCGGGCTCAGATCTGGATCTGTGATGCAGTGCAAACACCTTTTATTCTGGGGCTTTTCAGACCGCGGATCTATCTGCCTTCCGACCTTGAACAGGAACAAGTTCCTTATGTGCTCGCCCATGAACAGGCGCACTTAAAACGCCATGATCACTTGTGGAAACTTCTGGGTTATATGCTGCTTACCGTCTATTGGTTCCACCCTCTGGTGTGGCTCGCTTACATTCTGTTCTGCCGCGATATTGAACTTGCCTGTGATGAAAAAGTGATCAAGGATATGGATATCATCGGAAAGAAAGCATACTCCTCTGCTCTTGTATGCTGCAGCATACCCAGACAGGTAATAGCTGTATCCCCGCTCGCCTTCGGTGAGGTTGGCGCAAAAGAGCGCGTGAAAACAATATTAAACTACAAAAAGCCCGCATTTTGGATTGTAATTGCCGCCGTCATCTCATGCATTGTCGTTGCAGTGTGTTTTCTGACCAATCCGCGAACTGACGTGTTCGATGTAAAAATCGTAGTTCCCGCAGGCAGTATACAGCCTTTTCATTATTCTGATATGGAAATATCGCCGACCAAAAACCAGATCGTACTATCATCGGGGGACGGCCTGGGCGACACATTGGTTACCTTAAAACCAATCGAAGTTACAGAAGAAAATGCCTACGAACCCACCTACATGACACCTGGACTTCCTGTAAAGATGTATGCAGAAAAAGGTGCATGGTTTAAAATCGGCGTCGATATCAGCAATCCTACTGATGAAAATATCATAGTATATGTACATGTGGAAAATGCGATTGTGAGAGTTGCCGATTCTGATGCCACCGGCAAAATCCAGTACCTTGACCAATGGTATGATAAAGAAGCCTTATCCGACGAGACAATCACCTGGCTGGAGTGGTATAACAGCCTGCCCGAAGAGGAACAACTTATGGTGGACTCTGTCCCTTCTGATCTGTATGAACTGACAGATCATAACAGCAGCTCAGACATTGCGGCAGACGCCGAATGGGACATGCAGCCCATGGTCATGGTGAGCAACACATATTACTATGATACCAATCAGGAGAGCACACGGTCAAACCGCAGTGACAAAATTGACGGAATCATTTCTTCCACTGTTGAGGGCTGGGAAATACCACAGCAAAATGACCAGTCAAACTTTGGAACAGGATTTCGTTATCAGATCATCAATGATGATATACTCGAGGTCAATCTCAATGGAAAATGGATCATATATGAAGCCCATAATAAAGACATGACTGACACGCCGGAAAATAATACGGAAGGGCCAGACTTAAATACCGCCATCACCGCATCCATACTCGAAAGAAATGCGTCCTCGTACCCGTACCACTCTGACTTTACCCGCTGTGATTTTGTCCCGCTTGCCACGGTATCTGCAACTCCGACTGTAGAAGATACCGTTCACATGACCACCTGCTATGGCTGGGCGCTGTATCAGGAATATAGTGTCTCTGATACAGGATTAGAAAATCTGAGCGGAAGCCATGTCCCTGTCGCGTTGACCTTTACCCTGGACGAAAACGACTACCAGTTAATAGAATACTGGGAACCGCGCGATGGAAGTTATTATGCAGAAGATATCCGCGAAAAATTTCCAGCAGATGTTGTCGCTGATGCCCTGGACAGCCAGAAATACATTGTCCAGCAAACCCAAAGCTGCTATAAGCAGGTAATCGAAGCCACCAGGCTTGATACAGATACAATCATTGAAAATTTGCTGGATACCTTATGTTCCAACCCGAAAGAATCATCCAGTCCACAAGATTACATTGATGCTGATCCCATCACATACCGCGAGTTGATTTATTATGGCGAGTACACCCTGCATTACTGCCTGAACCGCTTTTTAAACGGCAATGAAACCGGACTCGAGGGAAAAATCATGGCAATGGTATGCGAGACGCTTTTGCAGACGAAAGGGCAGCTTCCCTTGGACGCCGAAGATGCTGCCACAGGACAGCTCTGGTATGAAAAACTGCTTGCCTATGATAAAATAATAACGCAGAACTTTAACTAAGGAATAGTCGCAAAATAACTTGTGCAGATGGCGCAGGATAAATTCTCATAGACTAGGCGGAAGAAGGAGCCGTAGCGGGCTACGGTGACTGATGACAACGACGGATATGAGAATTTAGACAAACCAGATGCATAAGTTATTTCAAGACTGTTCCTAATTTCCTTACGCCTACTGTTCATAAAATGAAGTGTCTTGGAACCAGAAAACGGCTCCAAGACACTTCTTCCATTTTTCCTCTCACGGATCTAACGCACCTTATATGTGTCTGCCAGATTGATCATTATTCCAAGCACAAAACCATGGTAAAGGGTTCTGGCTCCGTCTGTCCAGAAGGTCTGTTGCCGCTTTCAAAAAAACTGAACGTGTTTAGCGCCACCTTGTTCATACCAGCCTTTGACTATCTTTCGCACTTCAAGGTTTGTCAGGGTAAGTGTGTACCACATATCGCCCTCGTCAATCTCTGCCGTAAAGATCCTGCCCTGCAAAATCAATATCATACCTTGTCCCATTAGAAAACAGAACGCCATCCGTAAGTTGTATACATAAAATACAGGTATTTTCGTCCTCAAAATTATTGTGCCCATTGTCAATCCATCCCGCAAAAGCTTTTCTCAACTTTTCTGCTATTTCCTTGTTCTCACTTTTCCCAAAATAACCGAGATTAACCCCTTTTCCATGTGCAGTAAACCAGTCACCTGCGATTGCCACGTTGGAATTCTTTTCGATCTGCTTCATTTTATTGGAAAGTGCATGGGTAATGACATAAAATGCACCGTCCTCATAAAATCCATCTACACTGCGGACACAGGGCCAGTCGCCATCCAGCGTCGCCAGCGCAATGATACTGTCCTTTCCAAAGCGCTCCTCCATTATCTTCTTTGATTCCAAATTTAGTTTCTCCATTTTGTGCATCTCCTTTACCTTATTACATAATACCAACATCATCAATAGGTAATTTATTCTAATCCTTTCAATCGAAAATGTAAACCCAATTGAAAGTGCTATTTGCAGCATTTCAAGTGACAGGTCAATCATATCATTTTTTATTGCGGGTACAATCAAATTATGATACCATACAATCATTGTTTAATTCATATTCAAACAGACAAGAAGAATTGAAAATCTGTCAGGAACCAACGGTTAAAACTTATATATGAGAAATATCTGCATCCAGATCTGCCGGAACTGTCCCCAGACCGATTGATTTCAGCCTTGCAAATTCATGGGCATTGCTCTCTTTCGGGGCTTCCGGATCAACCTTGATCTCTCCAATAGCAAGTCTGTCCGTCAGGACATGTTCCGACAGTCCTTTAATTCCCGCATTTGCAATCCTGTCAGCCCAGAGCTTCGCAATGATCACACCACCAAGATCATTTGTATGCGTATAATCCTGACTCTCCGCGTCATGCCGAAAATACTTTTTTGCAGTATATAAGCCAAGCGGCTCAAAAAAGTCTGTTGTCGCCGTCCACAGATCGATAAAGGGAATATGCCCCCACTCCGAGACTTCCTTTGCCGCATTCCGATAATCTCCCAGAAGATTCAGTATTTTACCATTGTCATCAAATATAATACGGTTGATCGGTGCATTGATGATTGACCTCACAGCATGCACCTTTGCATAGTCGACAAAATAGCGCAGATATCTGGAATAGCCGCCAAAAGCATCAAGCTCTGACTCTTTCTGATCGTTGTGTCCAAATTCAATTATCAGATAATCTCCTGGTCTCAATTTCCTCCGAAGCGTTTCGAAATGAACCTGAAACACCTCCTTTGACGTTGCCCCTGACTCTGCATGGTTTGACACCGCAATCTGATTGTCCAGCAGCATCGGCAGCACCTGCCCCCAGCCACAGTAAGTTTTCTCAGGATCATAAGGATATTCCGCCGGCTGGTCAGTGACCGTCGAATCACCTATGATATAAAGTGTCGGGACTTGCACTGAAACATATTCTGAAACTACAGAAAGCTCACCGTCGCAGACAATAAAGATCTGTATGCCATCCACAGAGTATGAGGCATCTCTGCGAATATAATCGCATACATTTACGACAAAAGTAAGCTTTTGTGTTTCACCAGCAGAAATCTCCTTGTCCACAGCCACAAAACGCCTATTCTGGGAATATACAGTATAAACTGTATTTGCGTGTGCAGTAATGCCCAGCGTCACCTCGTAATTTCCGTTGGGAACAGCCATCTTTATTTCCTGTGGTTCTTTCTCATATCGAATCATATACTCTGATCTCCTTTTATCCAATCTTTCAAACACGCGCTACTGCTTCCCACTCGGATTTTCTATGATAATGTTTTCGGAAAGCTGATGCAGCAGTTCCTTTGTGATCTGCAGCTCAAATTCCTCCAGCGCATAGTATTTCATGGCCTTTCCGCTCTCGGACAACTCCAAAGCACTCGTGACAAGCCGTGCTGCCTCCAGCTTTTTCAGATGCATATAGAGCAATGGCCTGCTGATGTTTACCAGCCTTGCCAGCTCACTCACATACTGCCGCCCCTCCGCCAGTATGCCAATAATCTTGATTCGCGCCGGGTGGGACAGCGCATCGAAGACATTAATGTAATCTTCGTATTTCTTAAGATTCAGATCTCCAACAAAATTTTTCATAACTAAATTTCTTCCATCATCTTGTCAATCGCCTCAACTTTTGTTTTGACGGTCAGAAGATCTTTTCTGATTTCCGCATTCTCACGCTTGATTTCCTCCACAAAGCTGTTGAATTTTTCCCGATCAAGACCGCTGTACTGCATCTTTTTCTCCATTCCCCTCACAATAAGGTACACTGTGATAATAACGATTGCTCCAACTGCAGCAATCACTGGCATGATATTATAGGACATATTGATTCTCCCTTCTTATTAATTATATGTATCATATGTAATAATTTTATTACATATGATACATATTGTCAATATCATATTTCAATTTTCTTCTGTATAGTTTCTTACACCTCCAACAAACAACATCGTGCCATAACTAAACTGTAACGAATCCGAGTTAGATATGCCATAAGTCACAAAGCACCGTAAAATCAAGGGTTTCAAACCCTGTATTTATTAAACTTTTCAAGAATTTTCATACCTAAAAAATTCGTTGGGGATTGAATGAAGTGCGGATAATAATGTTATTTGGTTATGCAAATTTATAGGCTGCCGATTGATATAAGCATTTTTGCCCAGATCAAATTGTTATCAAATCGACAATCTATATGGTTCTTGTTAAGGTGGAGTTTGAAAGAATGCCGCCTTCAAACTATTGATTGGTATGCGTGCCGGAGCACGCAGGGAGGTATAAATATGATAAAAGAAGTGACAATCAATGATATTCCAGAATGTGTAAGCGTGATTCGCACAAGCTTTCTGACTGTTGCAGTGGTATGAAATGATGGGCTTTCGACACACCGACACCAAAAAATTCGACTTTTTTCCGTTTACATGTGGATATATGGAAAAAGGCTTGTAAGCCTTTTTCCACAATCTGCTTCCTGTCTACATCTGACTGCAAAGTAGCCGAATCCGCTCAAACGCCCTGCTGTCCTCTGTTTTTGCAGCATCAATCAGCCTGCCAAGCTTTTCCCTGACAGGGCGGCTTGCAAGATTCTGCATCATTTTTTCCATGTCGTCCCAGTCGCCAAGCAAAGCCTTCATCTCTCCTGCAAGCTCACTGACCTTATTAAAGTGCCTTGAGATCTCTGCGCACATTTCTATCCCTTTTTCCCCGCATTCCGCAGACATCTGCTCAAAGAACTTTGCGCCCCACTTCCTTCCGTCCTCGATACAGACCATCGCGTCATTCTGAACAAGCAGCTTTGCAAAAAGTTCGTCAAAAGCAGCGCTGTCTTCAAACCACTTTTCATCCAAAAGCATTTCTTTCCACGCATCATATGCGCGGATTCCCTTCGCATAGGTATATTCCTCTCTCGGCTCCATGATGTCCACTGCCATCTTTATGATATCTTTATAACCGGTCTGCTCACCATTGACAGTTCCAAAGCACATTACAGCCTGCGTATCAGTATTCTCCCACCATGTATCACACAGAAAATATCCGTTGTCCGCGGTGTGTACCGAGGAGGCAAATTCCGGATCATTCTGGAAAAAGTTCCAGCCCATGACGACATCTCCGTCAGATTCGTATCCCGCAACAATACATGGCTCCGGCGGCCCGATGATCCCCAACGCAATCACCGGATACCCCTTCGCAATTGCTGCCTTCATATAAATGGAAAACTCCTCCTTCGTTGTATTCTCATCTCTGCCTAAAAATGAAAATTCCCTTCCCAATGCTTTCGCACCATACGCATAAATGTCATTGGATTCCCTAAAAGTATGGTAGATATCAATATTGCTCAGATCCCACATTTCCCGGTTCCACACCAGCCGGAATGCGGCTCCGGTCACCGCCATGATATAAGCATAGGAGACATCATCTCCCAGATATTCCGATACTGCTTTGATGCAGATTGGAAACATTGTATTGCTTCCGTATGCGCCATGCTCCACCTTTCGGATTCCATACAATACCGTATTCTTTTCGTCCTGTTCCATCATCAAACCATCGCTCCTTTTCTCTTCACTTGCAATGCGCTCCAGCCCAAACACACCCACCTCCAGCTGTTTCCTTCCGATCAGTGGCCTGTCCCGACGAAACTGGACTGGTGACATACCAAAGGTTTTCCGAAAAGCCCTCGTGTAAGCTTCATGGCTTGAAAATCCACTATCCAGAGCGATATCAATGATCTTCTTATCGGAATGCAGCAGCTCAAATGCAGATGAAATCAGCTTTCGCCGTTTATAGTACTGCATAATGGGCATATCAACATTCTTCAAAAAAAGCTCCCTAAGATAAATTTCTGAAAATCCGAAGCACTTCGACATATTCTTGATATCAAAGCACTCAAGATGTCCCTCCACGTAACCAACCAGGGCGTGTGCCATAGCCGAATAGCTCATTGTGTTTCCTTCTTTCCATCGCGATGTAAGGTAAGTATATCAGCTCTTTGACGCAACGGCTTGACTTTTTTATGGTTTGTCGACTTGACGGATCCCTTTTTTACCGTCCCTGTTCACCCACATGCAAGTTGCACATGTTATTTTTGAACAGTTCCTTAGCTTTGATTTATGATATTGTGTGACTCTGCATACAGAAAGGCGGAGTACTGTCATTACATCACTCCGCCTCTTTTATCACTGATTCATAAAATATTTCTGCCGCCTTGTTCTTATTTTACAAGCGCCACAGTCTGCCTTGCAATTGCAAGTTCCTCGTTTGTCGGTACGCACAGAAGTGCAACCTTGCTTCCATCTGTAGAGATCACTTTGTCCTCGCCCCGCATATTATTCTTCTCTAAATCAAGCTCTGTTCCGAGATAACCTAAGTACTTCGCAATCTCAACACGTCCTGAGATATTGTTCTCGCCCACACCCGCTGTAAACGCGATCGCATCCACACCGTTCATAGCTGCCGCATAAGCACCGATGTACTTTGCCACACTGTAATAAAATGCATCCAGTGTCACTCTTGCAAGCTTGTTTCCATCGTTTGCAGCCGCCTCGATATCCCTGAAATCTGATGAAACCTGGGACAATCCGAGTACACCAGACTTTTTATTCAGGACATTGTTCATCTCTGCCGGGGTAAGATTTTCCTTCTGGCAGATAAAATCACAGATTGCCGGATCGATACTTCCAGAACGTGTACCCATGATGATACCCTCAAGCGGTGTCAGTCCCATTGAGGTGTCAACACATTTTCCGTGATCTACCGCCGATACAGAACCGCCATTTCCCAGATGACATACGATAATCTTCAACTCTTCCCTTGTCTTGCCGAGAATCTCTGCTGCCCTCGCGGATACATAATCATGGCTTGTACCATGGAAACCGTAACGGCGAACCTTGTACTTCTCATAATACTCATAGGGAAGTCCATACAGATAAGCCTTCTCAGGCATTGTCTGATGAAATGCGGTGTCAAAAACTGCCACCATCGGCACGTTCGGCATGATCTCCTTGCAGGAGTTGATTCCGATCAGGTTTGCCGGATTGTGGAGCGGCGCAAGGTCGTTGCACTCCTCAATTGCCTTCAGCACTTCATCATTGATAACTACAGAAGAAGCAAACTTCTCGCCGCCATGTACAACGCGGTGTCCGACTGCATTGATCTCGTCAAGTGATTTAACAACACCATGGTCTGCATCGGTAAGTGCATCAATCACAAGCTTGACTGCCACTGTATGATTCGGCATCGGTGTCTCAATCTTTACCTTGTCCTTGCCTGCTGGTGTGTGTGTGAGCACACTTCCATCAATACCGATACGCTCACAGAGTCCCTTTGCCAGCACTGCCTCCGTGTCGCTGTCAATCAGCTGGTATTTGAGTGAAGAGCTTCCGCAATTGATTACTAAAATATTCATGATAATCCCTCCAATATTTATTTTCCGTTTGAAATCGTTAAAATTGACCTGTAAATTTCTGAACGATCCCTTATATGATATTTTAATCATATCCTATTTTCAGGGAAAATGAAAGCGCTTACATGTAAGTTTTTGCACTTTTTTAAGCACATTATTACAGGTTTACCTTGATATATTTTTCACAATATTCTAATATGCCCTGCCCCAGTAAACCATCTTCTTTGCCGCCTTACCACAGCACACGCAAGTATCGCTCAGCTGCTCCTGCTCAAACGGCATACAGCGGCTGGTCGCTGCCAGCTCGTCCTTGATCTTGTCCTCGCAGGCGCGGTCTCCGCACCACATTGCCTTGACAAATCCTGGCTTATTGTTGATGGTATCGCAGAACTCTTCCCATGACACAGCATGATAGATATGCGTCTCCAGATGCTTCTTTGCCGCCTCATACATATCTGACTGAATCGTTTCAAGAAGCTCTGCTGCCTTCGTCTCAACCTCATCGAGACTTACCTCAATCTTTTCCCTTGTATCGCGGCGCACAAAGACACACTTATTGTTTTCGATATCCTTTGGACCAATCTCGATCCTAAAAGGAACTCCGCGCATCTCGCACTCGCTGAACTTCCATCCAGGGCTCTTGTCCGAATCATCAACTTTGACGCGGAAACCTTTTTCAAGCAGGCGGCTCTTTAGCTCATATGCCTTGTCAAGCACGCCCTCTTTCTTCTGCTGGATTGGAACCACCATGATCTGTGTCGGAGCCACCTTAGGCGGAAGCTTTAAACCGGAATCATCACCGTGCACCATGATCACTGCACCGATGATTCTCGTGGACAGTCCCCATGAAGTCTGATGACAGTATTTCAATGTATTGTCCTTGTCCGTAAACTGAATGCCAAACGCTTTTGCAAAACCATCACCAAAATTGTGGCTTGTACCCGACTGCAGTGCCTTGCCGTCGTGCATCAGGGCTTCTATTGTATACGTAGCCTCCGCACCGGCAAATTTCTCCTTATCGGTCTTCTGTCCCTTTACCACGGGAATTGCGAGCACATCTCTCACAAAATCAGCGTAAACATTCAGCATCTGGATCGTTCTTTCCTCGGCCTCCTTTGCCGTTGCATGCGCAGTGTGTCCCTCCTGCCACAAAAATTCGCGGCTTCTCAGGAACGGACGCGTCGTTTTCTCCCAGCGCACCACGGAGCACCACTGATTATATACCTTCGGCAGATCCCTGTAGGACTGCACTTCATTCTTATAAAAATCACAGAAAAGTGTCTCTGATGTCGGACGCACACACAGTCTTTCCTGCAGCGGCTCAAGTCCGCCGTGTGTCACCCACGCAACCTCCGGCGCAAAGCCCTCGACATGGTCTTTTTCCTTTTCCAGAAGGCTCTCTGGTATGAACATTGGCATGTATACATTCTCCACACCAGTCTTCTTGAATGCTGCATCAAGCTGCTGCTGAATCTGCTCCCAGATCGCATAACCCGCGGGCTTAATGATCATGCACCCCTTCACACTCGAATAGTCGCACAGCTCTGCCTTCTTCACCACGTCTGTGTACCATTGCGCGAAATCCACCTCCATCGAGGTGATTGCCTCTACCAATTTCTTGTCGTTTGCCATTGTTTTATCTTCCTTTCTATTTACATATCTGTAATATCTTCAAGTAGTCTGAAATCTTGCTTTATTGCGGCATAGTCCTCCCATGGAACATTTTTAATGATATCCCTTCGTTGATTAAATGCCTCCGCTGCTGTCCGCACACAGAAGTATGCATCAAATTTCGCCTTTGTAACCAGCCTGCGTTTTGATAAGTATTTACGATCAATATCTGTGTTGTCGACAAAATTCTTACAATCTTCTATAATACGATTGTCATATACATCCTGTTTGGCTATTGCATTTAACAGAAATGTCTCCATAGCACCAGTTTCTTCAAAAGGTATTACCATAACCAACAGCTTCATTCGTATCTGATCATCTGCCCGTGTCTTCATTTCACACTCTGACCATTGATTATTTTCTATCTTATCAGTTAAAACAACCCCTTCTTCTGATAAAACATCTTCTACCTTCTTTATAAAACTGTCCTCCGTATCCGATTCATCACGGTCTGTAATTATAACAATCGATTGAAAATAGTTCTCCCCCTCTGGAGATTCCATTTCATTCTTTTTCAAAACCTCTGAAAGCCCTTCAGCCATTTTGCTGCATCCGCCTGCAGCTGCTATTGTAAGACTGCTGCTTCCCTTTTCTAATAATCTGGATTTCTGGTCTGACAACCGAAACTGTCCCTTTCCTTTATCTTTCCAGTCACATACCTTCTGCATATAATATTGCAGCAGTGTATAGTCAGTGGAACCTTCGCAGAGAATTATCGCATTCTTTACCGTAACTCAACACCCCAATCGTCCTGTGCTTTGATTGCTTCCGCGCAATTCATTTTTCTTACGAGATTTTTTCCTTCTTTATTATATAATGTATACAAATTAATCTTATCCTGCAGCGCAGAATCACACCGCAGCACCTTGCCGATTGCTTCAAGGCTGTGTGAGGATAAAAAGACTTGGACATTCAATTTCTGGGCACTCTGCAAAATCCACGAAAAGATATGGTTCATCGCCGAAGTATGGATTGCAGTCTCAAACTCATCCAGCAGGAGAATGCCATCTTTTGCCTTTACAACTGCCGCAAGTATCGCAAGAGCTTTCTTCATTCCGTCGCCATAAGCGCTCAGTGGAATCGCTTTAGGTTGCTTACAGGACAATATCATATACTCTGCCCCATTGCCTGATTTTGTTATATTGATAATACTATCATCAAACTCATGCAGGATTTTCATCATTTCCTGGTAGAGCGCCGGACTTTCCATTACCTCATCCAGAAGAATCTTTCCGTCTGTATGTGCGCCTGGGGCAACATATACTGCCGAAATCCATCTTGGCAGGGACTTAACCATGGGAACCCTTGTCTGGAAATCAAACAGGCTATAAGAATTGAATATATATGAACCTCCTTCTATTTTCAGCTTAAGACACTTTGCCTCAAGAAAGTCAGCTCCTTTTTTATATGCATCCCTGGTTTCATGACCATTGATCTCGTCAATATCTTTTTCCGAGACAAGTACTTCCTCAACCCATGCACTCAGTTTTGTATACTGATATTCAGAAGAAGCATCAATGTAAGAAAAGCTTATTTCCATCCGGTCAGAATCTGTTGGAAACAGGTTTAACATACCTGTGTAATATTTTTCATTTCTAGGCAGCCTGCATATTTTAATCCATGTTGAAATGTCCCCCGGATTATGCACAGTTGACAGCAGCTCCAGTACACTTGTCTTCCCACTATTGTTATTACCTGTCAGTATATTGATGTCATTCAAATCCTCCAAATACAAACCTTTTAACCCACGATAGCAGTATATATTAAAATTTTCAATGTGTCTATACGTTTGTCCCACCACCTTCTCCATTTTCTATTTGCCTGTCGTATCCGCCTATAACACACTTGATGATTCCATATGCCAAAAGCCTGCATCGAAATCCACCATCTAAAGAACTAACATCTATACTATCAAAAAACCCCACAAAAGTAAACAAGTATAGTAAGAAACAATCATAAAAATAAGACGCAAACCGTTCGATTTCCGCCTTATCTAAATTCATTATAAAATTTCGAATCATTACAGCTCGTCCGCAATCGCCGCAGACGATACAAATGTCCCGACAACGGAGAGTACAACCGCCAGTATAATGATCAGCATCCCGCCCATCAGAAGTATCATGGCTCCACCACCGTTGTCCTCAGCGCCCGCTGTCTGTGCCGCCTGCTCCTCCACTGTATTTTCCGCGGTTGTCTCAGCAGCCCGTGCAGTATACGCACCAAAAGAAAACACGGAGACAAATACCCCCACAGCCAAGGCAAGCATCAGCTTCCATACCGCACAAACTTTATTATGTTTTGTCATTCCATTCACCTTCTCCATTATTATTAAAATACAGCAACGATCCAGAACCTTCCTATCCACAAGCACTCAACCGTATAAATGCTGTCCTGAATCATTACCATTTTCATATATAACAGTTTACCATACAAATCCAAAAATGTGAATTATTTTCAGTAATTTTTACACAAAAAATCGCTGATTTTAGATAGAGACCTGTTCTCCCCCCTTGACCTCCACAAAGCGTTCATCATCGACACACAGCCACAGGCTCTGAGCGCATGGATTGTATACAAAAGAGCCGTCCGCCGCAAACTGTGCCATCTTTACCACGTCCATATAATCGACAATCTGTATGTTCGTCGCATACCAGATATCATCCTGTCCGCCAGCCATCCTGCAGAAATCCTCAATCACATTCCAGTTATCGTTTCTTGCAAACTCATAGCTGTGCCCCCACACATACATCAGATACAGATATTGCTTTTTCTTCAAATCAACAAACTGGCGCCCCAGCTCTAACAGGTTATGGTCATGATGGCAGGTTGCCTTCCACTGCAGAAAATTTTCCGGAAGCGCAAAACTGTCCGAGTCTCCGACAATTCTGCCATACCGGATCCCCAGCCCCGGAAGCAGGTCACAGATTTCCCTCGAATAAGAACCGTTCGGATAAGCCAGACCGCGCACTGGATACCCCATGATTTCCTCCAGTTTTTTCCTGTCCTCGATAATCTCCTGCGCCACGTTTGTAAGTGGGCAGCGCTCAATCGTAGGGTGTGATACCGTGTGGCATGCCACCTCATGTCCTTTGTAGAGCTCTCTGTACTCCGCCTGCGGTATCCGCACCAGATCGCCCTCTAAACCACTGTTCACATTAAAAGTCGCCTTGATGCCATATTGGTTAAATATCTCCACAAGACGCCTGTCCTCATGCTTGCCATCGTCATAGCTCATCGTCAGCGCCTTGTGTTTTCCACCCGGATAACATGCATAGATCTTCTTAATGTTTGTTTTCATTTGTCCCCACACCTTTCTCAATAATTCAACTATCTATTTCATCCGCTCCGCCTTGATGTTCTTCTCAAAATGTGCCACCAGTCTCCGCCCTTCCTCCTCGTCAGCCTCCTCGAGCGCGCTGATAAATTCTTCCAGTGGTCCTCTCGTCTCCTTGTCCGCCATAGCAAGGGAATGTTTCAGACTTGCAACATAATCCTCAATACACTCGCTGAACTCAAAAGAAACACTGTCGTCAGGAAGCATTGTTATATTGAGTGTATAAGCAACATTTGTCCACACTACTTTTTGTGTCATGGCACACAGTTCCTTTGCCTTTTTCAGGAAATACATTCCTGCCTCTGTCCTGTCGAGGACATCGTCCAAGGTAATCCCGAAGAAATCAAGATCCTCCTGTGTGGCGATACACTCCACCTTCAAATCTGCCTTCTTATGATATTCCATCTGCCCTATCCTCCTATAGGAAAAGGACGCTGAATTGTGACAGCGTCCCATGTTTCCATCATGACAAGAGTTCTATTTTCATCTCTATTCCTCTTCCTCCACGAAGTCCGTATGGAACATCAGTAAAAATTCAGCTCCATTCCTGATCGTGAGCTTCATCACCACACCCTTGCCATCCACTGATATTTTCGAGTTTACCTTTTTCACAGTGTCAAGATTAAGCTGAACCGTTGTAAACATGTCATCGCTCATGAGGCACATAACCCTGCCTGCGACCCTTGCCTCAGAACAAATCACTGACAGCGACATATTAAGTCCGGTTCCGTCCGTCACGTCCTCGATCGTTGATAGTGCAATCGGTATATTTTTGACATCCATTAATACTGAAATCAGGCTATCAGCGTCATTGACAAGAAGCAGACGATTGCGCATAACCTCCAGATAGCTCGTCCAATTCTGCATTCCATCCATACTCTGGCCTCCTTTGTATAGGAACTGCAAGTTCTTGCAAAATACAAGGCCTTTGTCTATATTTTATATTATACTTTCTTTATAAAAATGTGTCAACTCCCAATCTGTATTCTTTTTGTCAGAAAATTTTAGTGAATTTGTCATAATTTAATGAAAATTTCATCTCTTTTCCCGTATCTGGATTCGTCAGCCGGATTTCATATGCCAAAAGCGCCGTGCTGTTGACCGCAGAATTTCTCGACAGATCCTTTGACGCTGCAGAACCATACTTGAAATCCCCCAGTAGAGGAAAACCCGCATGCGCCATCTGCACCCTGATCTGATGATGCCTTCCAGTATACAGCTCAATTTCCAGAAGCGAAACATCATCATTGTGCTGCAAAAGCCGCCAATGGAGCGATGCTTCCTTGGCACCTTTTGTCCCCTTTGGAACGACCTTGGATAAATTGCTCCGTCCGTCCTTCAGCAGATAATCCGTCAGATCACCCTCTGGTGTCTGCGGAACCCCTGCGACAAGTGCCACATATTTTTTGGTCAAAATTCCTCTTAGCAGCTCGTCACCAAGTTTCTTGGCTGTTCCTCCATCTTTTGCAAAAACCAGGAGCCCTTCCACAGGCTGATCAAGCCTGTGTACCACGCCAATATAGGTGTCTTCACCCTTTCTCTTCCGGTAATTTTTTAATTCGGACACAAGATCTGCCTGACCGACTCTCGCTGTCTCTGTCGCGATCCCTACCGGTTTATGCACCACCAACAGAACATTGTCCTCATACACTATCATTTTGTCCATCTTCACACATTCCTATTCGGATGTAAAATTTTGTATATTATCGTTTTTTGTCAGAGTTTAAAACGGTATCCAACGCCCCAGATTGTCTCGATATACTGCGGCTTTGAGGTGTCTGTCTCGATTTTTTCGCGGATTTTCTTGATATGCACTGTCACAGTGGCGATATCCCCGATGGAATCCATATCCCATATTTCCCTGAATATTTCTTCCTTCGTAAACACATGGTTTGGATTCTCCGCAAGGAAAGTCAGAAGGTCAAACTCTTTCGTCGTAAAGTTTTTCTCCACACCGTCCACAAACACGCGCCTTGCAGTCTTATCGATGCGGATCCCCCGGATCTCCACGATGTCGTTCTCCTTGGTATGGCTGCCCACCAGACGGTTATACCGCGCCATATGTGCCTTCACGCGCGCCACAAGCTCACTTGGACTGAAGGGCTTAGTCAGATAATCGTCAGCTCCGAGTCCCAGACCGCGGATCTTATCAATGTCATCCTTCTTGGCTGACACCATGAGAATCGGAACATCCTTATCCTCGCGGATGCGCTTACAGATCTCAAACCCGTCAATCCCCGGAAGCATCAGGTCAAGTATGATCAGGTCAAAATCCTCAGCCAACGCTGTCGCAAGCCCTGTATCACCGCTGTTTTCAATCTTCACCTCAAAATCGTTCAGCTCCAGATAATCCTTCTCAAGCTCCGCAATTGCCTCCTCGTCCTCTACTATCAATATTCTGCTCATACGCTCTATCCTTTCCTAAATTATTCCTAATCGAGCAGCGGACTGCTCTTGTCCACTTCTCGGCGTGTGCATTAAATAACTACTTCATCTGTTTTCTCTGTGTACTTGCGCAGTACAAAATGCATGCAGGTTCCCTCGCCTTCCTTGCTGGTCGCCCACACATAACCGCCATGATCCTCAATAATCTTCTTCACAATACTCAGTCCGATACCACTTCCGCCCTGAAGGGAATTTCTGGATGCATCTGTTCTGTAAAAACGCTCAAAAATATTGCCGATATCCTTCGAGGCAATCCCCTTTCCGTTATCTTCAATCTCAATCTTGACTGACTCACCCTCATCCAGGAGCCTGATATCGATCTCACCATTCTCATGTCCCATATATTTGACACTATTGCTGATAATATTGTTGATCACTTTCTTGAGCTGCTCTGGGTCCGCCACAACGCAGGTATCCGCTGCTACAAGGTTGGTAAAATTCAAATGGATATTCTTCGCCTCAAGATCCAACCCAACTTCCTCAACGCAGTCCGAAAAATAATCCGATACATTCAGAATATTAAAATGATATGGAATTTTGTTGGAGTCGATCCCGGAATAAGTCGTCAATTCATTGATAAGTCTGTCCATGTCGTTTGCCTTATTGTAGATGGTTTTGATGTACTTATCCATCTTTTCCGGTGTGTTCGCCACACCGTCCATAATTCCCTCAACATAGCCCTTGATCGAGGTGATTGGCGTCTTGAGGTCATGGGAGATATTGCTCACAAGCTCCTTGGACTTCTTTTCATTCTGTGCCTTCTCCTCCTCGTTTTCCTTTAACTGGAGACGCATCTGCTCATAATTCTCAAAAAGCATCCCGATCTCATCCTCTCGCCCGCCGTTCATATGGTAGTCGAAATCGCCTATGGATATATGCTGCATCGCCACGCTCAGCTCCTTGAGCGGCTTGTACACATCCTTATTGAGCCATGCTGTGATGATAGCGCTTGTGAGAATCAGTATGATGACCATAGCTGTCAGCATATGCTTTAACAACCGCCTGTTGACCATGGCGCCAACCATGATATCCTTCTTGCTCAGCTCATGGAGCATATCAATATTTTCATAATATCCATACCCCATGAAGACCATTACCCCACATACTAACGGCACCAATATGATTGCCAGAAAAAGTATCATCATTTTTGTCTTCAGTTTGATATGTGCTCTTCTATTCATATGATCATATCGTCTCCATTCCAGCAGCAGATTTATAATAGTTCAGCCTTGCCGATCTGTTGCACAAATTTTGCAGGTAGTTCTATACTTGTTTGTGTGCATAAAAAAGATGCAGCTGTGTAATCATAAAATTAGTATAGCATATCCGCCTTGAAAATATAGTGGTTTGGTTATTTCTTTATTTTTTTTTAATTAGAACAAAATAGGATATTGACATATAAAATAAGACAAATTATAATAACAGTAATCATTACTGATATCATCATCTAATGATTAAGAAGTTCCTGACGTGTTCTCAAAGAAAGGCAGGGGTTATATGACCATGAAATACAGCCGCCAGAGGGCAGCTATCCTCTCCTTCCTACAATCCCGCAGGGATCATCCAACTGCAGAACTAGTCTATTCCAGTGTTAAGGAGGAGTTTCCAAATATCAGTCTTGGCACTGTATACCGCAATCTGAATCAGCTTGCTGAGGCCGGCATCATCGCCAAGCATAGTTTTGGGATTCTTGGTATTGACCATTATGACTACAATACCAGTCCACACTATCATTTTGTGTGCAGCTGCTGCAATGCAGTCATAGATCTGCCAATGGAGCACAGCGATTTTTCATCGATTGATTCAGAGGCATCCAAGAACTTTGACGGACTGATACAAGGGCACAGGCTTTACTTCTGCGGCATCTGTAAAAAATGTCTTGACCAGAAATCATAATGCCATGATCATTGGTTAGGAAAAATGAATTTGGCTGTAAGGAAAACGGACAATCATAAGACAATCATAATAAGAAAGACTGTTTTCCTAAGTGATATAAAAAAGGAGGATTTTAAAATGAAATTTGTATGTAGCGTATGCGGTTATGTTTACGAGGGAGACAGTGCGCCCGCTGAATGTCCACAGTGCCATGCACCTGCTGACAAGTTCAAGGCTCAGGAAGGCGAGAGAAGCTGGGCTGCAGAGCATGTGGTAGGCGTTGCTAAGGGTGTCAGCGAAGATATCATGGCGGACTTAAGAGCAAACTTCAACGGCGAATGTACAGAAGTTGGTATGTATCTTGCTATGGCAAGAGTTGCATTCAGAGAGGGCTATCCTGAAATCGGTATGTACTGGGAGAAGGCTGCTTGGGAAGAGGCTGAGCATGCTGCTAAGTTCGCAGAGCTCTTAGGCGAAGTTGTGACAGACTCTACCAAGAAGAATCTTGAGATGCGCGTGGAAGCCGAGAACGGGGCTACTGCCGGCAAGTTCGACCTTGCAAAGCGTGCCAAGGCAGCTGACCTTGACGCAATCCATGACACCGTTCATGAAATGGCAAAAGATGAGGCTAGACATGGTAAGGCGTTTGAAGGTCTGTTGAAGAGATACTTCGGCTAAGGTAAACGCCTCGGCGTTTGA
>CAMWLV010000050.1 GCA_947175175.1 uncultured Lachnospiraceae bacterium | reverse complement strand
ACGTTTTCTTACGGACTTAGCAGTAAATGCTAAGTCCTGGTGTGAACAGTAACAATTATACTATTAACATCGATGCTTTTCTGTTACAATAAAAAGTAATAGGAGGTATTCAAACATGAAATACGATTTTACGACAATTATGGACCGGCACGGAAAAGATGCGATCGCTGTTGACGGATCAGGTCTGATCCCGCCCAAAGACGGCTTTGACTTTATCCCGATGTGGGTCGCTGACATGAACTTTCCCACAGTACCTACCATACCAGAGGCGATCATAGAACGAGCCAGGCATCCAGCATATGGATATTTCGAGATCCGCGATGAATATTTTGATTCCATCATCAAATGGCATGAAACGCGCAATGAGGTAAAAGGTCTGCAGAAAGAACATATTGGATACGAAAATGGCGTTCTCGGCGGCGTTATTTCTGCATTGACCTGCCATGCCTCACCAGGAGACGCCGTACTGCTCCACAGTCCTACTTATATCGGATTTACAGGCAGCATAACCCAAAATGGCTATCAGATTATTCTAAGTGAATTAAAAAAAGACGATCAGGGCATATACCGCATGGACTATGAAGATATGGAGGCTAAAATCAAAGCGAACCAGATCCATGTTGCAGTGATGTGTTCGCCCCACAATCCTACAGGACGTGTCTGGGAACACTGGGAACTGGATGAAGCCATGAAAATCTTTGAGAGGAACGAGGTCATCGTTATTTCTGATGAAATCTGGTCTGATATTCTTTTAAACGGACACAGGCACATTCCCGTCCAATCTGTCAATGAATATGCCCGCGAGCATACTATAGCGATCTATGCACCGAGTAAAACCTTCAATTTGGCTGGGCTGATTGGCAGTTACCACATCATTTATAACCATGCCCTAAGAGATCGGATAAAATCTAAAGGTGCAAAGACACATTATAACAGCATGAATGTCCTTTCCATGCATGCACTGATCGGCGCCTACCGCCCGGAAGGTTATGAATGGGTGGACGAACTCTGCGAGACACTCAGCCAAAATATAAACTTTGCGTGTGATTTTATTGACCGACACATAAACGGCGTTTCGGTATCAAAGCCAGAAGGAACCTATATGCTGTATCTGGACTGTACGAAATGGTGCGCTGACCATGCAAAGACACTTGATGCACTTCTAAGGGCCGGATGGGATGTCGGCGTAGGTTGGCAGGATGGCAGACCATTTCACGGACAATACCATATCCGCATGAACCTTGCTGTACCATATACCAAAGTGAAAGAAGCCTTTGACCGTCTGGTTCAGCATGTATTTTAAAATTAGGAAAATTGTCATCGAGTAGGGGAATTTCTTCTCCCCTACTCTCGCGCCGGACACCCACCAGCTCTAGCTGACATATTTCCTTGGGGTGCCTGTGTGCACTCTTTATTCATCCAATAAATCTAAAACAATTCTTTTGCTCTCCATACCGTCTGCAATCACCTCTACCGTTGTGTCACTCCCTGTGTTGTCAAATGCCACAACAGCAAGACAGCAGCCGTCAAATGTCCGCGTCGTGTGATCAAAATAGTTCTCCTCTGAACTTGGATCTGCACTTCCCAGTGCGAGGAGTCTTCCATCTCCCTCAACTTTAACAGAAATGTTATGCTCGATCTGCTGGTTCTTTACGCCAAATTTGTCTGTGTGACTGATGGAAATAAAAGCCAGTCTGCCCACAGCTGACACCACACCGTTCTGATATACATCAAGCTGCAGCTTTGTCTCATCTGATGCAGTGGAAATACAGTATTCCCCATCTGCCAGATCTCCCGTAAATCCGACAGCTTTCAGTTCTCCTGGCTGATATGTGATCTGAAATGAGGCTGTATACGTATCTGGATTCACATTCTTCCGCCCGAGTGACTGACCATTTAAAAACAACTCTACGTATTCCGATGATGAATAGACATCCACATTTGCCGGCTGTCCCTCATAGCCTCTCCACGTCCAGCTTGAAAGATTGTCCTTCAGCATCCATGGTGTTCTGGAATGAATTTTACCAAATTTGTCAACGCGCTCCACCGCAATATAAGGTTCTTTGCGAAATCCATACACAATCTCCCGCAGAAAACTGATCGGCCGCCTGTTTCCAATCAGATCAATATCCCCGATATAGGCTGCCCTGTCCGGATAATGACTGCCGAAATTGGATCTCTCGTCATAATAAAAGATTCCGCAGCCTGCCTCTCCCAGATAGTCATAGCCTGTCCATGTGAAATCGCCTAACACCTGATTAGAGGAGCAGACAACCTTCCAAAGCCGCGCGATATCTGCCGGAAAGGTCTCTGTCCCGAGAACACATTTATTCGGATAAAGCTTTCCGTCAAGCAGATGCCTTCCGGTCAGATAATTAAGTCCTATAATGTCCATCGACTCACTGCTCTCCCGAAGAACTTCCGTCACGATCGGGTGGACGGCAAACGCATCACCGGCTTCGCCTTCCATCAGTTTCATGAAGCTGTTCATCGCATTGCTGCCGGAGCTGTCATTTGTTCCGGAACCGTCCGCATTCCTGTTCATCAGAGGCGCCAGTTCCTGCAAAATAGGATATATTTTTGCCCCCGCTGCATTGAGGGCATTCATTCCGTTTGTTGTAAACCTCGTGTCGTCCAGTTCCCTGAAATAATTGCAGAGCATACGGTTGATTTCCGCCCCCCGCTCCGTTCCGATTTCCGGGATCTCGTTGCCGACAGAATACAGAATCACCGATGGGTGATTGTAATCCTTTGCCACCATACGCCGTATGATATCCTGCCACTCTTCCAGAAAATGAAATGCAAAATCATTGTTGTTTTTGTGGTTTGTCCACATGTCGATCAGTTCATCCATGACGAGCAGCCCCACCTTGTCGCATGCGTTGAGAAAGGCTTTGTCCGTGGGATTATGGGCACATCTGACACTGTTAAAACCCGCTGCTTTGATCAATTCGCATTTGCGAAGCTCTGCCGCTTCATGTGTTGCCGCTCCCAATATTCCATTGTCATGGTGTACGCATGTTCCCCGCAGTTTTACAGTCTCGCCGTTGATCTGAAGCCCGCGGACTGCATCGAGAGACACTTTTCGGATTCCATAATAAAACTTCTCCTCATCCCACAGTCTTTCCTCATCCGACACCTGCACAACGCACTGATACAGATTCGGCGTGTCACAGCTCCACAGTCTCGGTGCTGGTATCGTGATTTGCTGATGCACTTTATTTTCGGAACCCGCAAAGCTTGTCAGATGGGTCTCATCGTAGAACAGATTTCCGTCATCGTCTGTCAGCTTGACGGAGACTGTCAGTTTTTTCTTATTCCGTGATAAGTTGTGAATTTTCGTCGAAAACGCAACGACTGCCACCTCTTGGCCTGCGTCCCTTGTCGCCACCTGCACACCGTCTGCCGGAATCTGCACCTGTTCCCCGATATACAGATTGACACTGCGGTATATTCCGCTCCCGGTGTACCATCTGCTGTTTTGCTCTGACGCATTATCCGCCACAACCTTCACTTCATTTTCCGCATCAAGCTGCAGATATCTTGTGAGGTCTGCATAAAAGTTGGAATAACCGTATTTATTCGTCTGAACCAGCACCCCATTGAGATAGACCATTGCTGTCTGGTACACCCCTTCAAACTCCAGCATCACAGACTTATTTTCCCACTCTGCAGGCACAAAAAATGTCTTAAAATAAGTATATGTCCCGCCGGGGTAAAATCCTGTCGCTCCCCCGTTTTTTGTATTCTCATCCCGCACTTCGTGAATCATTGCATCGTGGGGAAGGCAGATTTCCTCTGCCTCTTTCCCATACATTTGCAAAACCTTAAGTGACGGGATACAACCTTTTACAAATTTCCAGTCCTTGTTAAAATCTATTTTCTTCATACAAAACCTCCATACAACACAACCTTATATTTTCCCATGCTCCTCATCCCATTTCCTATTTGCCTTTTCTACATTCAGCATTCCCAGCAGAATCGTGATAATCACGCCAAAGATCGTGGGAATGATCACATACATGGCAAAAATCATGTTGATCGCACTCTGCGTCTGCGTTGCAGCAGTTCCAACATATCCGCCCAGATTCAGAAGCCATCCAACTGCCGCTGTACCGATTCCGCCGCCGATCTTTACACCCAGCGAGGAGCAGCTAAACATCGTGCCATCCATTCTCACGCCTTTTGTGCGGTATGTATATCCGCTGATTTCAGCGACTAATGCATTCAACGTTCCGCTGAGCGTTCCCGCAAAAATCCCCTTGACAAACATAAACAGGAGCATCAGCGTTATATTTTTTGTATATGCAAAGTAGATAAAGAACAGACTCAGGAAACAGTTGATCGCATAGCCCCAGAAATTTACCTTCTGCATGCTTTTCGTCTTCTTTACCAGAAACGGTGTAAAGATGAGAGCGATAATGACAGGAAACATCTTCATCATCTGGAACATTCCCAGCAGCGAACCGTTACCAAGCACATAGGTTGCAAAGAACACACCGCTCCCCGTCGTGATATTGCTCATAATGTAATACACAATATATAAAACCACGATTATAATATAATACTTGTTTGCAAACAGAAGCTTTACAGTATCGATAAAACTCAGCTTATCGTCTTCTGATTTCTTATTCTCGGTATCGACTGCAGTCTGTTCAGGCTCAACTTCTTTCACCGCCAGACAGCTGACCGTATTTACCACCAGCCCAATCAGTGCACAGATAATCGCTACTGCCCTCCATCCCTTAGCGCCTCCGCCAAAGGAATTGACTGCACCTGTCACGGCAAAGCCCATCACAATATTGGTCACAACTGCAAACATAAAGCGAATGGAACCAAGCTGAACCCTCTCCTGTGCATTGTTTGTGATTAAAGCCGACAATGTTGAATATGCCACACCGTTTGCCGTATAGAAAATCGCATTCAGACAAGTATAAAAGGCAAAAAAGTACGCATACTGTGCTGTCTGTCCCATATTCGGGATTGAAAACAACAGAATCAGGCAGAGGGATACACCGATCTGTGCATACAGCATCCAAGGTCTCGCCTTTCCAAGCCTGCTCTTTGTCTTGTCGATCATCGTACCAAAAAACACGTCTGTCACGCCGTCAAATATCTTGGAAAACAGCATTAACGTTCCGACAATACCAGTATCCATTCCCATTACATCGGAAAGATAAAGCAATAAAAAGCTCGATACCAGACCATAACTGCAGTTTGATGCCAGGTCACCCGAACCATAGGCAATCTTCTGATACCATTTTAAATATTTTTTCTCGTTCATTTTTATACCTCCTTGCGTGCTCCAGCACGCATACCAATCAATAGTTTGAAAGCTACCTTCTTTCAAACTTTCTCCTTTTCTCGTTGAATAAACCATAGAAACAGTGACACATTCGAATGTATTTTAGAACCGGCGCCTTTTCTATAGGGCGTGTCCGGAGATTCACTTCTTTTATGGAAATACCATCTACACGCCCTTGTAATATTATCCTACCACTTTCCTTTTTGCTCTTTCAATGCTATAATTAGACACAAGCAAAACCAATTAGTGGCATATTCGCGACTATTGGATTATTTAGGAGGAAAACGGCTATGAACGAGAATGCAGATGCCTCAGCGAACCTTTCGATTGACACACTGAAAAGCAACTATTTTGAGATCCAGAACCTCGACAGCCACTTTAACCAGTACTATCATCTCACTTCCCTGTACAGCGCTGTCATTGAGACTTATCGTTCTGATCTGGAGAAACCTTATTTCAAGATATCATATTTTTCACCGGAGCGGATCAATCATTCCCTGATCGACGACGAGAATCTTCTGCATGATATGGCAAACCGTCCCCTGCACCAGCATGATTTTTTTGAGCTGATGTTTGTCCTGCAGGGAGAAGCTGTCGTCAAAATAGAAAATACCGAAAGGGTTTATCCTTCCGGTACTGGCTGCATCGTGAACTGCAATTTAAGGCATATCGAACTGCTGTCCAACGATTTTCTGATATTCTTTTTGAATTTATCAAAGGAGTATCTTCTATCCCTTTTTCACTCCGACAACATGTTTCATCTGTCTCCAAATACCAATGGTCATGCTGTCAGTGTTTTTCAATTTCTGAACAAACACGCAACCGCTATTGACAATGTGGAAAAAGAATATCTCGACTTCTTTCCTTCCTATAATGATCTGAGTTCTTACAAAAAACTCTACCGGCTGTCCGAAGAGATCGTAAAGGAAACACTGTCCCCACAGATTGGCTCCTCGTTTTATATCAATTTTCTGGTATGCCAGATTCTTGATTTCATATCAGATACAGAGCATTTTCACTTGTCCAAGGTACGAATCGATTACGGCAATGATTTCCTGATCTTCACGAGGCTGACGCATCTGCTTGAGCGCAGCGACGGACGACTTAGCCGTCATGAACTGGCGGATTCCCTCAGCTACAGCGGCGACTATCTGAACCGGATCACCAAGAAATACACTGGAATGACTCTGTTTGAATACGGCACGACTTTCTCCCTGCGCAAAGCGGAATACTATCTGATGAAAACAAACTATTCTGTCTCGGAGATCGTCTCCATGCTGAATTTTACAAATAAGTCGCACTTTTACAAGCTGTTCTTTTCCAAGCACCATGTCACGCCAAAAGAATACCGCAGCAGATACCGCAGCTAATCCATCATCTTCCCAGCCGGCTCCCCATACGGCTGAACAGCTCATTCGTGATACTCTCTGTATTTTCTGCCACTGTCGGCGCGTCGATCTCCTCGGCTCCATCCCTGCCGATCAGCGTCGCAGTCATGCCAACCGCAATATTCGGAATATCTGTGACATCAACCGCAAGCTGATCCATGCAGATTCTTCCGGCGACCGGCGCGCGATAGCCATTAATCAACACCTCAGTCCCACGTCCCGACAGGCTTCTCGGAAAACCATCTGCATAACCGATCGACACGATGGCAATCACACAATCCCTGTCTGCGGTAAATGTCCTGCCATAACCGACACTCTCCCCTTCCCACACGAATCTGAGCAGAACCACTTTTGCCTTCAGGGAAAGCACAGGTCTTAAGTCAAGCTGCAGATTTGTCGGCGTATTCGGAGTGCTTAGAACGCCATACAGCGCAATACCGGCCCTGACATAATTGCATTTTAATTCCGGATAATTCAACAAGCCATAGCTGCTCTGTATATGGATTTTCGGAATGAGTATTCCCTCTTTTTTTAGTTTCTTTATAAAACCATAAAAGTTTGCAATCTGCCGTTTTGTAAAATGAACATCATCTTCTTCCAGACTGTCTGCAACACACAAATGCGTGTAAATGCCATTGATCACAAGATGCTCCATTGCAAAAACACTCAACATTTCTTCTATGTTAAAATCAGGATCGAATCCAAGCCGGTGCATTCCTGTATCAATTTTCATATGCACCTTGACAGTACAGCCTTGTTCATTTAATCTACAGGCATAACCATAATCAATTAATGTCTGTGTGATATCGTATTTCCGAAGCTCCTTTGCCCTCTCAGGCGCCGTATAACCAAGAATCAGGATTTCACCCCTGACACCGCATCTGCGCAGTCTGATGCCCTCATCTATCGTCGCCACAGCAAATGCCCTGACACCGATTTTGTCCAGATGCGTTGCGATTTCGTACATTCCATGCCCATATGCTTCCGCTTTCACCACCGCCATCAGCTCACATTTAGGCGGCATTGCCTCGCTCAAAACCTCTACATTGTGCTCCAGATTTTCCAGATTGATTTCTATGTAAGCCCTGTCAGTATCAGCGTTGTGCTTTTTCTGTTTTAATCCAAATCGACTCCGCAAAGCCGCTGCTGCCACACTGAACACAACCGATACCAGGGTAACTGCAAGGAAATGAACCACACTGTTGTCCACGAGCAGATTTTGCAAATCAAGCAGTTTTGCAATCATTCGTATCACTACGATCATCAGCGGGTGTATAAGATAGATGATCAGTGATACATCCCTCAGCCACACATAACGCTTCCCCCTAAATTGCAAAAGGAAAGAAAAAAGAAAGTACACACATGGCAGTAAAAACACATACATACTGTCATGCCGCTGAAACTGAAAATGATGCAGTATCATACCCTCCGCCAGCATCAAGATCAGCATCAGACCGCAACAGATTCCAGCTCCAAAAACAGTCTGACAAAATACGTTTTTCGCATATACATCCCTTTCAGATGTGCTTTTTCCTAAACTCGCTTTATTGTATATAAATTTATCATGGTTATCAGCGATAAAACCGCCCATGATGAAAAAAACCGGTGCGAAGAAAATACCGTTTCTCGTATAATCCGACACCTCAAAAATATACGCATAAAAACCACTGCACACAGGAATTTTCTCAATTATTCCATAATAACTATCGCCAAACAATCCGATCAGATATAGCACTGCTGCCACGATAAATGCTTTTTTATAATCCAGCTTTTTCACCAGATACCATGCAATCGTCCCACCGATTATGGAAGCCGGCAGATACCATAAATGATACAGTGTTCCGTCAAACACGATGTCTTTTATCATATTTGGCAGCAGATGATCCATCTTAAAATATCCATTATAGAGATTGATTGGTATGTAGATCAATATCGCAATTCCATAGATCAACGCAGTCTTTCTCACAAAAGTGCCCAATTTTTCAGCACTGTAATGGTATCTGGAAATCAGGAAGAAACCAGAAGTCATAAAAAAGAACGGAACCGCAGCACGCGCAATAATGCGTGTCAGAATAAAATCCCCCGTCTCTCCAAGACCTTCTCCCAGAGAGGCAAGAGGCGACGTATGAATCGCTATGATCAACAATGCTGCAGCCATCCGAAAGATATCGATTCCTGTGTAACTCTTATGATCGGCTCTCATTACTATCCTCTTTCCCAATGTTCTCTTTTTCTTTTCCTATAATCTCTGTGATAATAAATCCATCACAATTATTTCCCGATATCCTGTATGGATGGGAATCATCCACTTCAAGTTTTGTCGTTTCACCCACCGCTTGCACATACGATATCCTAGTTGAGCAGGGAATACTTTCCCTACTCGGGTGCCCGTGTGCATAAATAAGATGAGTGCCGGAAATCATACCGCCTGTCTTCGATTCAGTCTGGAAATCAAATGGATTCTCCCCATAACGATACTGTTTTAAAAACACAATATATTCCTCAAGCGCAAATCCCTTCTGTACCATGATCTCTGCATGCGGTGTTCCCACATACCGAAAGTGCCACGGTTCATGCCCGATCTGTGTAATTGCCTGCTTCTCCTCCTGATACCGCTGTACAAACCCATACTCCGCCGCTCTCTGACGAAATGTCTGACAGATGCCCTCATACGGGAAATGCGGACGGATAAAATCAATTTCCTCTTGTTTCAAACCAAGATCCATTGCCAACCCAGTCTGATGCTCACTATGTCCAGGGACAGCAACATATTTTTCTGTAAACTCCTGCCCGCTCTCTTCCAAAGACTGATTCCATATTTCCTGCTGTTCTTTTAGGGAACGCCACGCACTCACAGGGACGATGTGCTCCCAACCGCCTATCTCCCCCATCAGCTTGTTCAGTTCGTGGTTTGCCCTGCTCTCATATAGAATTTCTTCCCCATTCCATTCACCTGCACGAGATAGTTCCTGATGCTGCTCATGATACCGATACTCCTTATTTACCAAAATCAGATATCCCTTGTGAATATCCTCGTTTTTTAATAATATTGTTTTCATACCTGTTGTTCTCCCATCCTGTCTCCATACCAGTCATTTGCATTATTCAAAACTCTGCCTGATAATTCTGTATAATATCTCCGTAAAGCTGTACCCAGCCGCCTTCATCATGCCCGGATAGCGGCTGTGCTCTGTAAATCCCGGTATCGTGTTTACCTCATTAAATACAACCTCACCCTCCGGCGTCAGAAACATATCCACTCGCGCAAAACCAGAACAGTCCAGCGCCTTGTATATCCGCTTGGCGATCTCCTTGATCTCCTGCGCCTTGTCCGCAGGAATCCTCGCTGGAACATGAATCGCAGCAGTCTTGAGTGTGTATTTTTCCGTGTAATCAAAAAATCCTGTCTCATCAAGCTCTATCTCGTCCACTTCCCCGACGATCAGCCTGTCATTGCCACAGACAGCACAGCCCACCTCAAAACCCTCAATCGTCTCCTCCAAAATGACACGATTGTCATATTTGAAAGCAAGCGATACCGCCGGCGCCAGCTGTTCCATGTCCTCCACCTTTGTCACACCATAAGAAGAACCAGCTTTCACAGGCTTTACAAAGACCGGAAATCCAATCTCTCCTGCAAAATCATATGCCTTGTTGACTGCGCTGTTGTCCGTCAGCACCATTGCCCTTGGCACACGCACACCCGCCAGGCTTGCCAGCCTGTGCGCCCTGTCCTTATCCATGCAGAGTGCAGATGCCAGTGTGCTGCAGCCAACAAGCGGAATTCCTGCAAGTTCCGCGATTCCCTGAACTGTTCCGTCTTCTCCATTGCGCCCGTGCAGTACTGGGAAAACTGCATCTATGGGAATAGCCTCAATACCTTCTTTCTGTAAAAGAATCAGCTGATGATCCGTTCTGTCCGGCGAGATCACCGCAGGCACACAATCTGCCGCATTGCACCATGTATCCTTTTTGATCTTGTCAATTTCACCTGTGAAATAAAACCAGCTTCCCTCCCGCGAGATACCGACCGTCACCGGGTTGTACTTTTCCCTGTCAATGTTGTTAATCACTGCATATGCCGACTGCAGCGACACCTCGTACTCCGATGATGCTCCGCCAAAAATAATGACTAAATTTTTCATTTTCTCTCCATTTATAACCATTCAGCACCTTCACAATTACAAGTATGTAAATCTGTGCAAAATAGCTATACCCTTTCCTTTTATATTCTATCTTTACTGAGTATACAGAAATATCTTTTAAGTTCCAATAATGCAAATAATTAAGAACTATTAAGATAATATTGCGGCTCATTAAAAAAGAACTTGTTTTGATACGATGATTGTATCAAAATAAGTTCCTCAATGTTTGTAGGTTTCTTATCACTTTTATGACGTTTTTCTCGCGGGAATCTTACGATTTTCTTACAGTTTTCAAGATGCCTGCAGATCCGTTTCAACCAGTTTCCGTTCCACTTTCACATAACACTCTTCTATACAATATTATTCAAATAAGAATCTTCCATATGGTCTGTAACAACATCATAAAATAAATCTGCTTTCTTTCAATAATTCATATGACTGTCTATCATCCCTTTGCAATTTATATTTACCTGGATTATACAAACAATCAAATGTATATTCATAGCCGTAGTGAACTATTTCCTGTAACATTTCTATTTCGGGAACACATTCCTCAAAGATACTATTGTTTACATAACAATATGCAGAAGTAATTGGATTCATTTCCACAATATCTATAAATGTGTTAACACCTTCCCTAAAGCACCCTAAATCCAATACATAATTTGTAAAACAATTTTGCATCGCAATATTTTCTGCAAACATCTCTGCGGCCTTTCTTAATGATTTAGGGACAGAATGTTTTAATTTACATATATATCTGGAAGAATTAATCACCTGATTATTCACAACAAAAAAGCGCGCTTCCTTATTTCCGAGAGAATCTTTTTCGATATTGTATTCCTTCGATAGCTGTATATCGCAGTTTTGTTCCTTTGAATACTTTTTTACAATCTTTACTATGCTGGAATCCGGTTCTAACAACATATCTGAGGCACACTGTAGCGAAAATCCCTTGTTTACCGATTTAAGAAAAACTCTTTTCGCACTTTCAATATATCGCCTGTCACATGAATTATATTCATTATTGATAATCGCTTCACTACTTACAATCCTAATCGACCTTTGATGTAAGTTCAAATTTGTCCACTGTTCTATTCGTTCAATAGTTTCTGTATCTTCAAACAATATTGCACCATTTTCCGATAATAAATTGATTGCTTCATGCATTAAATGATAACTTGCACGCAAAAATATTTGTTTTCCTCTCACATCAATTTGATTTCCCATAGAATCTGTTATTTTCTTTTCTTTTAAATTACAATAACATATCTGCCCAAGCCTGTGCGCATATGATTCTTGTAAGCGAAATTGCTCATCATTTATTTCCTTGTTCAAATCTTCATTTACAAAGCCATATAATTTCATATCTTCTCCAAAAAATATGATGCTAAAAGTATATTAAAATACTCCAGCATCACATCTTTCCTAATAAACTATAACTTTCTAGCATGTCATTGGCGGACACTTTTTGCATACAGCTTTGCAGTCATGTTCACATGCACTTGCAGCAGCAAGCTTCTTTACTGTATACTTCTTAGGACTTGATTTTGCCTTTTGAACTACTTTCATAACGATACCTCCTTCCTATCACTTGTTTGAAAAAATGTACTTTCTAAATATTGTATCAAACTTTCTCTTGTAAATCCACAAGTTATTTTATTTCGATTTTTCCGCTGGAACTTACAGCCTCCAAAGCATAACGGCAAATATATACACTTCCTACATTTTTCATCTTCAAATATATCATATACCAAATATCTCAAAACAGTATCATAATTTATATCATCTGGAGCCAACACATTAAAACATCTATTCTCCTCCCGTCCGACTTCGTCCCAGCATTTGTAAAAATCACCCTTATCATCTATCACATAACTATTCTCCAATTCCGCTGCACAATAACAGCATCTGTCATTTACAATTCCAAAATCAATCATCTCATTAGAAGCCTCCCTGCATTCTTTGATTGAGAATATCTCAAATTCATCGACAGTCATAAATTCACTGACAGTATTCACCTTATCTTTATTAATATTCTCCACCGGAGACGGGTACAGAGAAATATTCGGGTTATCCAACTCCGCAATCATTTCTTTTAACTTTTTAAAGTCATTACAGTTACGATTATCTACATTCATGCGAATCACAACCTCAATCGGAGAATCATCAAACAGAGATAAATTACGAAATATTTTTGAAAAAGTGTTCCCTCCATTCCTCAATGGTCTGCTTTGGTCATGATGCTCAGCAAGTCCGTCTAACGTAATCTGAACTCGAAGAATTCCAATCTCATCCATTTTTTTCACAATTTCTTCCGTCAGCAAATACCCATTTGTCACAATATACATTTTTAAACTACACTTGTTCTTTTCAGTCAAGATTTTAAGCCGTCTTGACATTGATTCCACAATGTCAAAATACAAAAGAGGTTCCCCTCCATACCATGAAAGCTCAATGTTCCTCGTTCCTTCATCAATTCTTGCATGAATAAAACCAATCACTGCATTCTGAATTTCCTGGCTCATCCTTCCAGCTTTTCGATTCTCATAGCAATATGGGCAATCAAAATTACAATCCAGCGTCGGTGCTATTGTAAGATGCAGACTCCTTTTAGAAAATTTTGCTTGGTAGTGCATATATTTTAGGAAATGAACTTCATCAAAACCATCTTCAATAAGAATTCCGTTCTCGATTAATGTTTCTCTGCTTTCGTCATCATAGGTCTCCTTCAAGTATAGGTCATATTCATCCTCATTTAGCACCATCAATGCCTTACTATATGTATTGTATAGTACTATCTCGTCTATATCTCTTTTATATGTAAAATTATATTGTGATTTCTTCATATGCCTCTCCATTATCCTTTTCCATATTCCGAAATTAATATTTTCCTTACAAAAAGTTTAGTATATTCATTATCTAGTACAACGAAAATTAAGTTTCTGGTACATTGACGCAGAATGATTGTTTCATATGCAAGGCGGAGGAATGAGTCGTAGCGGTGGCTACGGCGATTGACGACAACGCCGCAGATGAACAATCAGGCAAGTCAAGGTGCCAGTTACTTAATATTCGTTGTACTAGTACTCCATCCAGACAGAAATTGGAGTTGTGGGCTGCATGGTTCGCGCCAGTGCTAGGCAAAATTTCGACGGCGATGCGGTGGCATCGTCTAGAAATTTTAACGACGCAATGGTGCGAAACAGGCGGTTCACAATTCTAATTTCTGATCGGATGGAGTACTAGTAATCATGGTAAAGAGTGCTACCTCTTTACCATGATTACAGGTGGTCAATACACTAGTCTCTTTATTATAATAGTACAAATTGATATCAGTTGCAATTAATTTCTAGATTCGTAAAAAATCAGTTAATATCATTTTTTAATATTCATTCCACCATTCAAAACCGCTCAATAATCCGTCAGCTTCTCAATCTCGTCAATAATTTCCCCGATATAAGCTATGGTATCCAAAAGCGGCCCGTCTGTGGTGATGTCGATTCCTGCAAGCTTCGCCAGTCCCACCGGATCGAGTGTACTGCCTGCGGCGAGCACCTTCTTCCAGTCCTCAACAGCACACGCACCCTCCTTCTCAATGCGCTTGTACACCTGTGTAGCGACGGTAAGCCCTGCACTGTAGGTATAAGAATACAGCCCCATGTAATAGTGCGGCTGACGCATCCATGTGTGCGCGGCATCGTCGGAAATCTCCACGTCCTCGCCCCAAAATGACTGCAAAGTCTCCCGCATGAGCCGGGTCAGCGTCTCGGCATTGACACTGCCGCCGTCATCAATGATCTTGTAGACCTCTCTCTGATAAGCCGCCTCCATCAGATGTGTGACAAAATTATGATAATAGGTGTTGCTGATCATGCAGGACAACACCCAGCGGCGGAAACGCGGATCGGGATTCGTTTTTAGCAGATAGTGCGCCATCAGCAACTCGTTCATCGTAGAGGGCGCTTCCACAAAATAAGTAGACACCTCCGTATCAAAGATGGACTGACTGCTGTTGCAGGACTTGAAATGTCCGGCATGTCCCAGCTCATGCGCCAAAGTAAAAACATTTGACATGCGCTCATTCCACGATAACAATATAAATGAGTTTTTTCCATAAGGACTAGCGCAAAAGCCACCTGTTGATTTTCCCTGATTCTGGGCAAAGTCGATCCAACGGTCACGGTATGCCTCCTGCACCATATCCACATAATCCTCGCCTAGAATGGATAGTCCCTTTTCGATGTACTTCCTGGACTCATCAATCGTCACCTTCGGGTCATATTCAGTGTCAACTGCAATCTTCAAGTCCGCAAAAGTCATACGGTCAAGCTTGTGTATCTTTTTCAGCAAGCGGGCATATCGGCGCATATGCGGCGCCAGCTTTTCCGTAATGAGATCAATCTGGCGGTTGTACATCTCCCTGGAAACCTTCTGTCCGAAAAGAAGGCTGTCAAACACGGAGTCAAAGCCCCTGAGCGCCGCGAGTGTCTTTTCCGTCTGCACCTGCGTATTATAAGCGGCGGCAGTCACATTTTCATATGCGCGTATCTTTGCTGAAAATGCTGCAAAAGCGCTGCGGCGCACTTTTGTGTCCTCCTCGTACTCATAATTGTCCTCGAAAAGAGAATAGCCCAACGGATACTCTTTGCCGTTCACCGTGAACGCATTGAATTTCATATCCGCCAGCTTTGCCATATTGTAGATCTGATAAGGCGCCCGAATAGCCTGTGACAACGCTGCCAGGGCGCGCTCCGTCTCTGGGTGAAGCAGATGCGGCTTCGTGCGCAGAATATCCTGCAGATAATGCTTATTTTCCGCGGAAAGGGCAATCGCCTCCTGAATCACTGCCTCCTCCTGACCAGCGATTTCATTGCTGATGAAACTGAGCCTGCTGTCCATCTCTGCGGCCAGGCTGGCAAACGCATCATTGCGCTCCTGATTGTGCGTGTCATAGTAGTCGACGGAAACCGCCAGTTCGCAATAATTTCCAACCAGTGTTGCCAAACGGGTCCACTCTCTCAAATCGTCAATACATGCATTGATCAACTGCGGCGTATTCAGTTGTCCCTTATACTCCTGTACCATATGGCTGCAAAGATTTTTCGCCTTCTCCACATCCTGATTCATCTCTTCCTCTGTCGCATAGATGAGCGACAAATCCCATGTCAGCTCCACAGGAATGTCCCTGCGTGATTTTAATTCTGTTTCCATTGATAATACTCCTCCTTATTTTTCTACAATTCCTTAGCCGATTAAACACACGATTCTCTCGTCAATCTCCGCCTCAAAGCTTTTCTCCTGCAATCGTTCTTCCATCGTCTGCTTGATGCCGGGAACACCTGTCTGTATCAAAGAATTTACAAGATCATTCTCGTGCCGTCCTCCTTTGAAAATATTATATCAGAACTTTTCAAAAAAAACAGGGCAAAAACATCTTATTTTCGCCTTGTCTAAAACGACGTTACCGTTATGGAATTTTACCTATCAATGATACGCTTTCTCACGCGGCTTGTAAAAGCCATAATTAGCAGAAAATACTAAGGAACCACTTCCAGTATACCAATACATGCCCTCGCGTGAATTGTAATGGTTTGACAGTATCCAAAGTCCATACTATAATGTTTATAATCAAACAGGAAAAACTTTCAACTGCGAAGAAACTTATTTCAGTATTATCAACTAAGGAAGGTGTATCTATTGAATAAACTTCATATGACCAAAAATCCATGGGCAGCAGCACAGACGACTGTCCAGTGCCAACACTGCAACAATGTATTCCCCGCACAGCGGATCAACTGCATCGACACGCTTCTATGGCCGGAAGGCAGGCAGCTCTTAGACGAGGACGCTTTCTTCCACCCAGTCTGCCCCCAGTGCCAGACACGATCAGAGATCTCCTATCCAAGCCGTTATATTGACAGGGAATTTGGCATCGCCGCCGTACTGGTGCCCGATATCGAGAGTCAGCAGCCCGACGAACTTCTTCCGTACATGAACCGCTATCTGGGCAGGCTCGCCCTCGATGGAATGGAACACAGGGCAGTCGGCAATTTCTACGCAATGGCAGAGCAAATGCGCATCCATCAGCATGGTTTGAACGACAGAGCGGTACAACTCTTGAAACCAATCATTATCGGAAGCCTGCAGGCAAAGGGCTTTGAAGTGTGGAACGGTTTCTTTATGGATCTGCTGCACCCGGAAGGCGCAGAGCAGATGGAGGATACGATATACATGTCAACACAGGAAGATGCAGAAGATGCTTATACGGGGGACGTCTATCAGTTCTACATCTACCTGACGAATGGGGATATCATTCCCCGCGGAATCAACAACACTGCCTACCAGCTCTGCATGAATATTTTAAGGGATAAAAAACTGGCAGACGATGACGGACAATTCCATCTCTATGATCTGTCATGGGCGATCAATATCCACAACAGTCTGTATCCAAATTAAGACAGGAGGCGACGAACATATGAAATCAGATATTGTAAAGAGAGCAGAACACCTATATCATACCGGAAATGTGCAGGAAGCGCTTCACTACTATGCCTCCTGTCTATGGAATGGCGAGGAGGACAGCACGGAACCCTTATCCGCATGGCTCAGTGACAAAAACCTTGTTGCCAAGGCAGGGGAAGAGGCCGTCTGTGCCTTTATTGCTGCGATTCTGTTCACAATCGACCGCTGTGAAGAACCTTTGCAAAAACATCTGTGGACACTCTGCCACAATACATTTAACAGTATTACCGTGTGCAAAGACAGGAATGAAACCTCCGACAGATACGTTGCGGAATGTAATCTCTACCGCCACCAAAAAGAACCGGAAAAAGCACTGGAAGTCATCTTAAAAGGACTTTCCCGGGGAGGAACCACATCAAGGTATACCTTCGCCGGATTAACCTACCTTGATCTTGAACAGGAAGAGGAAGCGGAAAAATATATAGCGCTGGGACTTGCATCTGATCCAACCAATGCCGCTGCCTACAATGATCTGGGCGATTATTATTTTAAGCAAAGGCGCTGGCAAAAAGCAGGCGAATGTTATTACAAAGTCCTGGAAGCCGGCGATTACAGCGACTGCCGCTGGGCGGAACCCTCATGGATCTTCTGCTGCTTTATGGCGGACGCCGATCCCTATGAGCTGGAACGGCTCGTTGTGTGCGCTGCAGCAGATATCAATAACGAGCGCGCACAGGAGCTTTGTCGTATGGCAGTATTTGAGCAGTTGACGCCCAATGTCGATTATCTTGCTTCCAGCTCTGAGAGCATTGTCAATGCGGCGCGCAGCATGCGCCAAAACAACAACACATCTGGCGTAGCCCGCTGTGCCACTAGCTGTCAGGAATCGGCAAGCGGCATCAACGCAGCGCGCCTTGCCATAGAGCAGATCTGCGGACATCCTTGCACTTTCACTGTAACCGCCAGCAAAGCGCAGAATCCACCGCTCGACGAGACCCTGGACGAGGAAGGGATTATTTTATGGAACTATCGTGACCTCAACACCCCAATTCCCGCTGTTGACGAACCGTCAGCTTTCGTGAGCCGTCTTGTCGGGGATCTGGCAGAAACAGATTTTTCTCTGGAGACATGGTATGAAACAGCGAAGGAGTGCGCCGCAAAGCTTTCACAGGAACAATATAATGAACTATATGGCGTTATGGTTTACCCACCGTCACAAAAGGATACCGGAATTTTTGCCGAGGACTGGCTGGCGCGTGTACAGTTTGCGGCGGTATGCATTCTGGCGCGGATATCACTCCACGAGATCGACAAGATCTGCAAGGGACAGCTTGACTGGCCGCTTATCCCTGCAATCACACTCGCCACATGGCTTGCGTCACAGAATTCGTCCTATGAACAATGGGCAGCAAAACTGCTGGACATTGTGGGCGCCCGGATCTCGCGAAAAAACTACTGCTTTTTTGAATATGCATACGCCTGTGCAGCTTATCTGCTGCCAAATCAAACTGAGGAATATTATACAAAAATGTGGCAGTGGCGTCAGTCCCTGACAGAAGGTTAGGAACTTCAAACTGCATTAAAACCTGATAAAGAATGGTGCGTCATAGTATAATAATAAAAAACGATAACGAAAGGGAGTGTTTACTAATGCCATTATTAGAAGGAGAATACAGAAAAACAGAAAAAATTGATGGTGTCATCTATAATATGTCACCCTCACCAAACTATCTGCACGGAGTCGTAAATGGAAATATTTATACGATTATAAAAAGCGGTTTAAAAGACAGTCTATGTCTTGTTTTTATCGAAAATCTAGACTTTAAATATCACCCCGAAGAAAATGACGATTATGTCATTCCAGACATTATGATCGTATGTGACAGAAACAAAATAAAGGGTGGCAGTTATACCGGCGTTCCTAAATTCGTCGCAGAAACCCTGAGCCCCTCAACAGCCATGCGGGATCTGGCAGCCAAGAAAACGATCTACGAGACTGCGGGGGTGCTTGAATACTGGATTGTATCACCCAAAGAGTGCGGTGTGCAGATCTATTATCTCAATGACGGCAAGTATGAGCTAGTCAACAGCTACATCTTGGAGAGTGACAAGAACGACGAACACTATAATGCAGAAACTGTCATAAGCCTGAGAGCATTTCCACACATCCACATGACACTTGCCGATATTTTTGAGAATGTTGACTTCAAATAAAACCTCCTGAAATATGCAGTTTACCTCTTGTGGTACTGCATATTTATTTCTGTACTCTGTGGCGCCATATACTGTCTCCTGAAGAGTTTCATCAATCTTCTCCTGTATATTGTTTCAACACACAGGGAATACCAACATACCTCCTCTGCATTGACATATGCATAGAAAAAGACACCTATCCGAAGATAAGTGCCATTTCTTAATCACTACCCTATTTCATCTCTAAGATCTGCGTGCTCCTTCCCATGAGAGCACAGCTTCGTGCATCCGGCTGCGAACCGCCAATGCTGATCTCATATCCTTCTGCTGCATACTCTGCGATTCCATCTTCATTAAAGAGCTGGAATGCCTTTGATGGCAGACTGATTGTCAGCGTCTTTTCCTCCCCTGCCTTTAAATCAACCTTCTTAATCCCTTTAAGCTGGGCATTGGGTGCATTTTCCCGCTTTGCTTTTATATATGCCTGAACGGTTTCCGTGCCGTCCACTGCACCCGTGTTTTTAACAGTAAAACGAATCTCCACCCCATTCTTTACATCGGGCGTCCCTGCAAATGCAACATTGCTGTACGCAAAATCCGTGTAGGAAAGTCCGTACCCAAACGGATAGAGCGCCTCCTGCGTCATATAGCGATAGGTACGTCCCTTCATGGAATAGTCCTCGAAATCGGGCAGCTCCTCTGTTGTCTTATAAAATGTAACTGGAAGTTTTCCCTGCGGATTCGCCTCACCAAATAAGATATCTGCAATCGCCTTCCCACCCTGTGCACCTGGATACCAGCCCTGCACAATGGCGTCAAGATGCTCCTGCTCCCATGTAAGCGCCGTCGCACTGCCGCAGAGCACTATCAGAATCACCGGCTTTCCGTATTCCTTTGCAATCCTGAGGATATCATGCTGGATTCCCGGAAGTCTGAGGTCGGGTTTGTCCCCACCGCCATACTCATTGCTTGTGTCGCCCTCTTCCCCTTCCAGCGTGGCGTCCATACCCATAACTGCAATAATCACATCACTTTCCTCACAGATACCGCGCACCTCAGCACCCCTGTCATTTGCCTCTGCCGCAAGCTCCGTCATGCGATCTTTGTATAAATGACAGCCCATGGAATACATCACTCTCACATCATCACCGACATAATCCTGTATCCCCTCAAGAACTGTCACATAGCGCGACGCAGTCCCTTCATAGTTTCCGACAAGCGCTTTTCTGCTATCCGCATTTGGACCGATCACGCCAATCGTCTTGAGCTTTTTCTTGTCAAGCGGCAATGTATGATTCTCATTTTTTAACAGGACTATGGATTTCGTCGAAACTTCACGGTTGAATGCCCTCATTTCCCTGGAATCCACCACCGAATACGGAATTCTGTCATACGGATTATCTTCTTTTTGGTCAAATACACCGAGCTTCATACGTGAGGTAAACAGATTGATGACCGCCTCATCGATGCGGGATTCTTCTACAAGTCCCTCCTGCACAGCCTGTACCAGATAAGTAAATAAGGTTCCGCAGTTTAAGTCACAGCCGTTTGCCATCGCCATCGCAACGGATTCCTGTGCATTTGAAGTCACCTTATGCCCCTCAAAAAAGTCCCTGATCGCCCAGCAGTCTGAAGTAACATGTCCCTCAAACCCCCATTCCTTCCTCAATATGTCGATCAGCAGTTCATGACTTCCGCAGCAGGGCACACCGTTTGTCCTGTTATAAGCACCCATAACCGCCTCAACATGCCCCTCCTGCACACACGCCTGAAATGCTGGCAGATAAGTCTCCCTCATATCCTGCTTCGTCGCAACAGCGTCAAATTCATGGCGCAATGACTCCGGTCCGCTATGCACTGCAAAGTGCTTCGCACATGCTGCAGCTTTCAGATAATTTTCATCATGTCCCTGAAGTCCCTGCACGTAGCGCACACCCAGGCGGCTTGTCAGATACGGATCCTCACCGAAGGTCTCATGTCCCCTGCCCCATCTCGGATCCCTGAAAATATTGACATTGGGTGACCAGAATGTAAGTCCCTTATAGATGTCAGAATCCTTTCCACGCTGCTGCATATTGAATTTTGCACGCGCCTCTGTGGAGACTGCATCACCGACTTTCTCCAGCAGTTCCTCGTCAAAAGTTGCCGCCATGCCGATTGCCTGCGGAAATACCGTCGCCGTGCCTGCCCTCGCCACACCGTGGAGCGCCTCGTTCCACCAGTTATACTTTTTGACGCCAAGCCGCTCGATTGCCGGTGACTGATAAAGCGTCTGCTCAACCTTTTCTTCCAGTGTCATCTGAGCGACCAGAGCCTTTGCGCGCTCACGGTATTCTCTTAACTTTTCTTTGTTATCATTTAGTTCCATAAAATCCTCCGTACTCTTCATCGATTCACTCACTATGTTGTATCTGCATCACTTTCCCGATACTATTTTATCATAAATGCGTGCACCCTTCCACCCAAAAATGAATTCCTTCCAAATAGTTAATACTGGCATAACAGCACCTTTTCATCGATCAGTGCTTCTTCATACTTTCTATCCTTTATTTCTTTTGCCTCTTCAAATGATCTGCTGCTGAAACGGCATATGCTTTATTCTGCACTGGTATACATACCTAATTCGGATATTCATCAAACCTGGCAAGATAATATTTTTCAATATAATCCCGGATTAGTGATTCACCATAATTTATGGCTGTTGCATATCCACATCTCTGCAATCCTGCACAAACTCTTTTATAATCTGTACACCCTATGATCTCCGCATATCTTAAAGTCTTTCCACCATCTGTACTGCGGGTTGCTATGTAATCATTGTGGTCTATAACAGACTGCTCCCAGTTTTCGTATGCTCTCCAGATTGTATTTTCAACTTTGTATATGCTTCCATCTGATTTTTGTTCTGTGGCAGTTTTCATATACGTTTTTCCTTTCCAGCCATTTTGTTTGATGCCGAAAAGCGCCTTCGCATTCCGGGCAAGTTCTGATGTACCCCATCCGGATTCTTTGATTGCCTGGGCAACCACCACTGATGGGAGCAGGATTCTTCGCTGTTTCCAGTCCTGCTGGGCTATTGATCCGATATACTCATCAAAAGGAATACGATCATTCTCAACCTTATTCTGTATTCCTGAATAAATCGCCTCCGCAATTACTGCTTCCCCGCCTGCCTCATGATATTTACGGACATCGTCATTATTATCGCAAAAGCATATTTCAATCAAAATTGCTTTTGCCTTTGTCTTTCTGACCACATAGAGCCCACTGCCATCTTTGACTCCTCTGTTTTGAAATCCAAACCTTGATATATTCTCACATATGTCAAGTGCGTCCTGATATTTCCTGCCTTTATAGGTGTATGCCTCAACACCGTTAGCCATATGTCCGGTAGATGCATTGAAATGAATGCTTATAAACCAGTCCAATCCTTTGTTATTGGCAAAATCTATAACTGCTTTCAGATATTCAGATTGCGAAGAGGCCTTGTCTACAGTACAGTCAATTACAGTTACCCCACTGTTTTTCAATATTTCCATCAGTGCATATCCTACTTTTCTAGTATACACTGACTCGTTAATTATTCCATCTGCACCACATCCGGCTCCCATTATTGTATGTCCGCAATTTACCCCAACTACCATTTTATTATCCTCCATCACTTTATTTCAATTCTGGTAATCCTGCTATGGATGTAAGCAGTGAGAGGATTCCTGACAATACCGACGCCGATATTACCAGATTCCAGTCAACACTGTTCATAACCGCAGCTGTTCCAATCATTGCAATGGCTGTCTGTGCCATTGTTCTTATTGCCCGTATCCCTGCAGCCTTGCACCATTTTATAACCTTATTTCTCAATAATAATCCCTCCTTCCTACTATTAAAAAGGCTTTTTCCCTGCTATTGTAAACATGCTTTTATTTCTATACACTATTGCAGTTTCCCTTATTTATTTATTCCTGCTGGATTTTATAAACGGCACAAAAAAAGAACCAAACATTGATTTGTTCAGTCCTTCTTGATTCTGTTTATAGGAAACACATTATTCGCTTTTTTCCTACTATTGTAAGCAGGCTTTTATTTTCCTGATCGCCCTGATCCTCTGCTGATTGACTGCCTGCCGTGTCCGGTTCTGATGTCTGGCCAGCTCTGCAATCGAATGGCCTTCTACATATATTTGATAAATCAGCTGTTTCTCCGCCTCTGTCAGCAAATATCTCAGTCCATATTCATCCAGTATGTTTATCTCATCTGCTTGTGCTGTCTTTACTTCTATGTAGTATTGCTGCTCTTCCGTGAGTTCGGACATCACTACTTCTTTCTGTCTTAAAACCATTTGGGGAATCTTTTTATTATAGAAATTGGTGATACTTTTGTTGATGTACGAGATGATTACTTTGTCTGTATGGTCTGTTAGTTTGTCCAGATTGATAGATTTGATCAGCTTGATGAAATGCAGCATAATGTCATCATAGGCATCTTCATAATCCAATTTTCTTGCATATTTGACCATTAATGGTTTAAACTTTTCAATCAATAAGAGCATGTCCTCTTCGCTGTTTTCCTGTGCGCATCGTATAGTACTACTTAACATTTTAAACCCCTCCCCTTTTGTCTTAAGGAGGCATTTTCTGTTAAATTGTAAACACGCTTTTTCCTCTTATATTTATCCCTGTCAAACCACTAAGGAACTGTAGAAAAATAACTGACACATCTTGACTTGTCTATTTCTCCGAT
>CAMWLV010000049.1 GCA_947175175.1 uncultured Lachnospiraceae bacterium | reverse complement strand
GACAGACCAATGGACCAGATCATAGTCCCTAACTGATTTACTTTGCCCTGCTCCGACTGCAGAACATTGATTCTATTTTGTATAAAGCACATAAACCACGCAGAAAACGCAGCGATCAGAGGAATCAAATATGCAATTCCTCCAACCTCTGCGGGAACAGATGACAAATCAAGACTGCCAAGCATTGTGTCAAGTATACCCGGTTTCCCACGAAAAATATGTTCTTCCGAATGATTGATCACATCAATAACCCCCATCAGCAGGATCAACTGCAATGCCAGCGGAATCAAATCAGCAAGCGGCTGATAGTGTTCTCTCTTATAAAGCTCATATTGTTCTTCCGAAATCTTCTCACTGTTTCCATAATACCTTGCCTTGATAAAATTCATTTCTGGCTGCATTTTTACCATTTTGATCGAATTTTTCTGAACCCATAGAGATACTGGCATCAGAACAATTTTCGTCCCAAAAGTAAAAATAATGATCGAAATGAAATAGTCTGGCAGTATGTGATAACAAAAATACATCAGCCAGCCTAAAACATCGCCTATCAGACCTATTATATCATTCATAGTGCTATTGTTCTCCGTAAAGTGTTATTGCCTGTCCTCAGACTGATGCTTTTTCCTGGCATGTTTCTTTTTCTGGCTGCGGAAAAACTTCATAATCTTATGCCTATATACAGTACAAGCTGCACCGATGGCAATCGCTACTCCCGCAACTGCCTGGATTACATATGTCACTGCTGATGGATCAATATACGCAAAAGAAGTATTGCCCAACAACACGAAAAAACAGATGAAAAAATAAGTAAATTTCAATACTTTTATGATCTTTTTCATTTTCTGATCGTTCCTTTCTACTTTTCCTTTGTTCTTATCTCATAACTACTTCAGCCCAAAATGTTCTAAATGTCAATAGAGCATTTTGGGTCACATTAATATGAAAGTATCTATTTATCCCATGTTTAAATAGGTACTTATGAAATCATACTAAAATGAAAGGAGGGATTTTCATATACTATAGAATCAAAAATCTTCGCGAAGATGCCGATCTGACACAGACAGAAATCAGCCAGCGTCTAAACATATCCCAGCGCGCCTACTCCCACTACGAGAACGGCACGCGGGATATTCCCACAAATATTCTGATTGCACTTGCCGATTTCCATAATGTAAGTATTGACTATCTCTTAGAACGGACAAACTCAAAAAAAATAAATACATAAATATGAAAGAAATGGCAAGTATTCAATTTTTACTTGCCATTTCTTTCATATACTATATCTTATCCCTTGTAATATCCTTATACCCTTCCCCAAAAATCTCACTTGCAGAAGCCACGATCATAAATGCAGAGGTATCTTCATCCTTTACAATCTCCTCAAGTTTAGGATACATCTGCTTTCTTGTGACCACCATCAGCAGTTCCTTGGGCGCGTTGGTGTAGGCGCCTCTCGCTGTGATAATCGTCGCTGTGATGTCAAGCTCGTCAAAGAGCCTCTGCTTTACCTGAGCTGGTTTCGTGCTTATGATATACGTAAGTTTCGCCTCATCTGAGCCATACAGTATCTTATCCATCACAATAGAATCCGTCACCACTGCAAGACATGCGTAAAATGCCACTGTCAAATCCTGAAACACAATCCATGAAGCAAGGATTACCATGCTGTCAAAAGCAAGAAACAAAACATTTGTCTTGATGTGCTTGCGTTTCGTGCGAACCACCTTGACAATAATATCAATGCCTCCTGTCGTTGCACCTGCCCGAAACACAAGCGCAAGCGCAACTCCGATCAAAGCCCCACCAATCACTGACGCGATCAGCAGTTCATCTGTCACTGGTCCGTAAAAAGCAAACGCATTGATAAAAACAGTGATCAATGCTAATGTATACATCGTGGAACAGATAAACCTCCACCCAAATTTCCATAACCCCAACAGAACAATCGGAATATTGATGAGTAGATTAATTGTACCAGTTGGTATCGCAGTAAATCGATTTACCAATATGGAGATACCTGTCACGCCTCCAGGTGCAATATTGTTGGGATCCAGAAATAAGCTAACCGCTACGGCATAGATTACAGCTGCTGCTGTCAGTATCACATAGCACTTTACCCTTTTTGCAACTTCTTTTTCCATAATGCCTCATTATAATCAAATATTTGTTCTAACCTGCTTCGGCTGATATCCTTTGTCCTCCAATGCACTAATAATCTGATTCTTATGATCTGTACCAAAGGTTTCAAGTGTAATTCGAAGTTCCACAGCTGCGTTTCTGTTGATGGAAACAAACTGATTGTGTTCAAGCTTGATGACATTGCCGTTTAGTGCTGCAATCACCTCTGACACCTTTGTCAACTCACCTGGTTTGTCAGGCAGCAGCACAGATACCGTGAAAATACGATCTCTGAAGATTAATCCCTGCTGTACCACTGACGACATGGTTATGATATCCATATTCCCGCCGCTCAATATCGATACGATCCTCTTATTCTTCACATCGAGATGACGCAGCGCCGCTACTGTGAGAAGACCTGAATTCTCAACAACCATCTTGTGATTTTCCACAATATCAAGAAAGGAAACGACAAGCTCCTCATCTGGCACAGTGATGATCTCATCTATATTGTCCCTGATATATGGGAAAATATTCTTTCCCGGAGTTTTCACTGCTGTACCATCCGCTATGGTATTGACACCAGGAAGTGTGACAACCTCACCCGCCTTCAGTGATTCCTGCATACAATTTGCCCCTGCAGGCTCCACCCCGACCACTTTAATCTTAGGATTCAAAAGCTTTGCAAGCGTCGATACACCAGTTGCAAGTCCGCCTCCTCCGATTGGTACAAGAATGATATCCACCAACGGAAGCTCCTTAAATATTTCCATCGCAATCGTCCCCTGACCGGTAGCAACTGTCAGGTCGTCAAATGGGTGGATAAACGTGTATCCTTTTTCTTCTGCCAGCTGATACGCATACTCGCATGCCTCGTCATAGACATCGCCTTTTAAGATTACTTCCGCTCCATATCCCTTGGTGCGGTTTACCTTCATGAGCGGTGTCGTTGTAGGCATCATGATCACTGCTTTCACGCCATATTTTTTCGCTGCGTAGGCAACCCCTTGCGCGTGATTGCCCGCCGATGCTGTGATCAATCCTTTTTCACGTTCCTCGTCCGAAAGCGTGCTTATCTTATAATATGCACCCCTGAGCTTATATGCGCCGGTAAGCTGCATATTCTCAGGTTTCAAATATACTTTGTTTCCTGTCTGCCCGCTCAGATATTCGCTGTAGATCAGCTTTGTCTCAGAAGTAACTTTTTTCACAATTTCTGATGCTTCTTCAAATTTTTCCAGTGTAAGCATATCCGACATGTTCCATATCCTCCCTGTATCTCTTTTCTATTATTTCCAGAAAAACCATTTTTTCTTCTTTGGTTTTTCGGTGCTGTCCTCGTCAGCAGTGTTTTCATTCGAGCTTTCTGACTTCAAATCTTCTGTATCGAAACTGCTTTCCGCTTCATCATTTATGACATTACTGTCATAATCTGGTTCATCAGTAGTATTTTCAGTGATATCTTGTTCCGATTTAACATTCCCATTTTCAGTAACTATAGTTTCAACATTTTTATTGCTCTCGTTTTCTGTGTTCTCAGTCTCACCATTTTCCTCCGCCTTCACATCAAATAATGCATTCACAAACTCCTCTGCATTGAATTTCTGCAAATCCTCAATTGTCTCCCCCACACCAATATATTTTACTGGCACATTCAACTCCGACTGTATCGCTACTGCAATACCCCCCTTTGCTGTCCCATCCATCTTGGTTAGAATGACTCCAGTAAGATTTGCCGCATCACCAAACTCCCTTGCCTGTGAAAGTGCATTCTGCCCCGTTGTCCCGTCGAGCACGATCAGATTTTCCCTGTGTGCATCAGGAAATTCCCTGTCTATGATACGGTTCATCTTCTTGAGCTCTTCCATCAGATTCTTTTTGTTGTGCAGTCTTCCTGCTGTATCGCAGATCAGTACATCCACCTTTCTTGCTTTTGCCGCATTCACCGCGTCAAAAATCACGGATGCCGGATCCGCGCCATCCGCACCGCCGATCATGTCAACCCCCGCACGGTGTGCCCACTCCGCAAGCTGCTCACCTGCTGCAGCACGAAATGTGTCTGCTGCGGCAATCAGCACTTTCTTACCCTGTCCTTTCAGAATACTTGCAAGTTTTCCAACGGAGGTCGTTTTCCCCACACCATTGACTCCTATAATAAAAATGACCGACTGCTCCTTCTCGAAATCATATGCTGTATCCTCCACACACATCTGCTGCTTGATGCTCTCCACAAGGAGCTGCTTACATTCTAACGGATACTTTAAATGACGTTTTTTCACTTCCTCTTTCATCCTCTCGATGATATCATTGGTAGCATTGACACCAATGTCTCCCGTAATAAGGATTTCCTCTAATTCCTCATAAAAATCATCATCAATCTCCGATGCCCCATAAAAAACAGCGTCAATGCCTGCAACAATATTATCCCTGGTCTTATTGAGCCCTGCTTTTAGACGGGCGAAAAATCCTTTCTTTTCCTCTGCCATAAATCTTCCTCCTACACCTTGCCAAAAGTCTGCGATCTTTTCCCAGCTGTCATCCCATATGTTTTGTATTTATACACACAATCTCATAAATGTTTACATTGCCGCTCCCTGTCCAGTCAGAATCCACAAATCCGAAAAACAAAAACTGTGTGCGGATAGGTGCGAATACCCTTGTCGTAATATCCGCATTTGCCTTGTTTACATAGCCCATGTCAATCGTCATCCATTCCTGCGCCGCAGAATCCCAATAAAGTACATTCCACTTTACAGTATTGAGCGAAGAATCTTCCTTAATCCCTGCATGATATATCGCATAGGCATCCAGCTCTACCTCATTTCCCAGATCAAGGACCACATAATGCTGCAGATCTTTTCCCAGCCATTCATCCTGCCTGTTTGCATCTGCAGCCGCCGCCGACCACTTTGTATCCAGATCATTATCCACTAGAAACTCTGCAATACTGTGTTCTGACGATGCGCCGGAACACCTATATATGATCGCTCCATTACACAAATTTCCTGCAAAGCTTTGCGACGGATACGAAGGATTTTTTACTCCTGGCAGGTTCTCTGTGATAACATTGTCAGAATATCCGGCAAACCCGTTAAATTTCCAGCTTCCTGTCTCTAGTTCAGACACAAACTGCTGACGTAACTGCTCCATATTATCCAGACCTGTTATCTTCTTCACAATCGCATTAAACTGTGGATTATCCATTTTATCATTTTGTATCTTTCCTTCCTGTATGGAAAAATGAATTGCGTCGATCAGACCATAAATCCGTTTGCCGGAAGCATCCACTGTTGTCGGATATCGACTGTCCATATATGTGAAAAACAGCTCTGATCTTCCATAGGCAGCCCAGCCCCAGTCTTTCCATCCAGGATCCAGCAGATCTACATTAAAAAGGTTTCCGTTGTCATTCATTGTCATAAACTGCGGCTCTGTCCAGTTAAAATACCGCCAGACACTATACTCCGCCAAAGATTCTGTCCACCAGTCCGACCAAAAATCATCATAGCACTCAACCACATGTCCAAGCTCATGTACCAGTACAGCCAGACGATCCTGCCTCCGATTGTTATCCTCTGCCCCGATCACGATGTAGCGTTCCCGCGATCCTTGCTCTTGTGGCGTATAGCCACCAACAATTTTCTCACCAACTACAGCCTGTAACACAATCTGTACCCGGACCTTCTCCTGCCGCCGCTCATCCTGCCGCCCCCAGCGGACGACAAGACGCGGATATACCTGACTAAATACATACTGCATCTGCGCCTGCATATCTGCATTATTCAGAAGACTCCAATCCCCGTCACAAACCATCTGGTAACTTTCTGCCGCATGGACGAGACAGGCAGGCTCTGCAAACAGCCATGCCGCAAAAAGCACAGCCAGCCCCCGTCTCCAAAGCTTCAATATTCTTTCCATAGTTTTCCTTCCTCCGATCATTCTGCTTTCTTCTCGTCCTGACTCCATCTGTCAACCTCACTGTCGACCAGGTTGACGCTCACAAGGGTTGATACCCCCTTTTCCTGCATCGTGATGCCATACAGTCTGTCAGCCTGCTCCATCGTACCACGTCTGTGCGTGATCACGATAAACTGTGTACCCTTTGTCAGCTTATTCAGGTACTTTGCAAATCTGTTCACGTTCCCTTCATCGAGTGCCGCCTCGATCTCATCCAGCAGACAAAACGGTGACGGCTTTAAGTTCTGTATGGCAAAAAGCAGTGCAATCGCTGTAAACGACTTCTCACCACCGGAGAGCTGCATCATATTCTGCAGCTTCTTTCCTGGCGGCTGCGCTATAATACGGATTCCCGCCTCGAGAATGTCTTCATCCTCAATCAGTTCCAGCGTGCCTTTACCACCGCCGAAAAGCTCCTTGAATACCTTGTCAAACTCCCGTTTGATCTCCTCGAACTTCTCCGAAAACTGCTTCCGCATCGCAGTGTCAAGCTCTTCAATAATGCCTTCCAGTGTCTTTTCCGCCTCAATCAAGTCATCATGCTGGTTTTTCATAAAAGTATAGCGCTCCATGAGAACCTTGTAATCCTCAATTGCATTCACGTTGACATCACCGAGCTTTCTGATCTCATCCTTGATATTGGATATCTCCTTTTTCATCTCTGCAATATCCTTCAAAGCTTCATTCCGCATAGATGCCGCCTTGTTCAGCGTGATCTCATACTCATTCCACATATAATTGATCTGGTTCTCTACTGTTTCTTCCAGCTTTTCTTTCTGGGAATTCAGTCGATACACCTCTTTATCAAGCGCATTTTTCTTCTCGGACAGTTCTTCTCTTGTCTTGAAGAAATTCTTTTGTTTTAGGGACAATTCTTCCTTTGTCTTCTGTTTCTCCTTCAATGCAGTCTCAGCATCGGACTGTGTGATGTGTGATGCGCTGATTGTATTCTCAATCTCTACTATGTTCTGCTGCCTGTTCTGAATCTCTGCCAGACAGCTGTCAAGACTTGTCTGTACCTCGGCAAGCTCCTCGCTGCTGCGCACCAGCTCTCCCTCGATACGATTCAGGTTTGTCTGCTCAAACTCCTGTTTCTGGAGCATTTTCTCATACGCAACATCCCATTCCCCGACCATTCCGGTCTTGCTGGACTCCTCAATCCGGTAATTTTCCAGCTCTTTTTGGTATGTAACAATATTTTGCTCCAAAATCTTCTCATTTTCCTCTGATGTCTTCAAGTCATTTAAGGTTTTCTCCTTATCCACATGGATCTCAGCCACTTTCCGATCGATATCCTGCTGCTCATCCTTCAAGGTTCCAAATCCCTGCTCTGCCTCATTTTTCCTCTCCTCTGCAGTCACAACATTCATTCTGGCAGTGTTTTGCTTGATAAACAGCTCCTGCAGAGCGGCTTTCTCCTCTTCAATTGTCTTTCTGACATGATTTCGCTCGGCTTTAATATTCTCAATGTCCACATTTGCAGCATCCAGCTTTTTCTTTGCCGCTTTCATCTTTTGCTCCAGCTCCTCGATTTCACGCCTTCGCCCCAGAAGATTGGAATTATTCTTAAAGGCACCGCCGCTGATCGCGCCCCCTGGTACGAGAAGCTCTCCTTCCAGCGTGACCATTCTGACACTATAGTTATATTTTTTCGCAATCTTTACTGCATTGTCGACATTGTCTATTACAACAATTCTTCCAAGCATCGTTTTTGCCACGTTCCTGTACTTCGCATCTGTCCGTACAAGGGAATCCGCCAGTCCGATCACGCCCTTTTCGTTTAACACATCCCGTGTCCTAAACTCCTGTGGTTTCGTGATACTTGTCAGAGGCAGAAAAGTAGCGCGTCCAAAACGATTCTTTTTCAGGAATCCGATCATCGCCTTGGCAGTCTCCTCATCCTCTGTGACAATATTCTGTATACTTCCGCCAAGGGCTGTCTCGATTGCCGTCTCATACTCCTTATTGACCTTTATAATATCTGCTACAACGCCAATGATTCCTTTATTCTGCTCTCTCTGCTCCATGACCTTCTGGATACTGTTTCCAAAGCCCTCATACCGCTCTGTCAGATTGGAAATCGTATCAAGCTGGGATCTGTATCTCTGGTATGCTCCCTGGCTTTCCTGGATTTCACTATCTTTATTCGTCAATCTCTCCCGAAATGTCTTATTGTGCTCCTCCAGCTCAGCCAAATGTGTGTTAACTAAGACAATCTGGTCATTAATACCCTGAAATTCTTCCTGCAGTGCCTTAATCTCAGCATCGCGTTCCGCCTCATCGCTTCTGGCACGCAAAAGCCGTGAATTTAACTCTGCCTTTCTAATGCGCAGCTGTTCCATCATCGTATCAAAACTACTCATTTTCGATTTGATATTTGCGCGTTCATTCAGCATGGTAATAATCTGATTCTTATCTTCCTCTATTTTCTCATTCAGTTCTTCAATGTGTGCCTGAACCTCTGAGAGTGAACCCTTCGCCTCATTTCGCTCTTTCTCCAGTTCAGCCACTTTCTCGTCCAGCACAGCCTTGCCCTCAAGGATTTTGGCGCGTTCACCTTCTCTCTCGGCAATCTGTTTTTGTATCGTCGTTATTCTCTCGCGAAAATGCTGCTGATTCCCCTGGGCACCCCTAATCTGTTCTTTTAATACATTGATCTCACCTTCGAGCTTACCGCGTGTGACACTTGCATTGGTCAATGTATTCCTGGTAAATTCAATCTCTTTGTCCAACTCCTCAATATGTGCCTGAATCTCATCATACTCTATTTTTATTCTGTCGTACTGCTGTGTGGTGGTGTTGTAATCCTCCTGGGCTATCTTGTATTTTCCTTCAATCTCATCAAGCTGCTCCGTCAGCTTTTTGTTTTCCAGTAAAAATACATTGACATCGTACTCTTTGAGTTCTTCCTTTTTCTTCAAGTATACTTTTGCCTTTTCAGACTGCTTTTCCAGAGGTTCTACCTGTTTTTCAAGCTCACTTAAAATATCTGTCACGCGCACCAGATTATTCTTTTCATCTTCAAGCTTCTTCTGGGCTGTCGCTTTACGTTTCTTGAACTTAACAATACCTGCCGCCTCGTCAAAAAGCTCGCGTTTTTCCTCAGGCTTTCCACTCAGAATCTTTTCAATCTGCCCCTGACCGATAATCGAATAGCCCTCTTTACCAATGCCAGTATCGTAAAATAATTCATTTACATCCTTCAAACGACAGGGAGTCCCATTGATGGAATACTCACTTTCGCCTGAACGATATAAACGCCTTGCCACGGTCACTTCCTGATAATCAATCGCAAGCTTGTGGTCCGCATTGTCAAAGGTAATTCCCACATACGCGTAGCCCAGAGGTTTTCTGAGCTCAGTGCCGGAAAAGATGACATCCTGCATCGATTCCCCTCGCAGCTGCTTGATGCGCTGTTCACCGAGCACCCACCGCACTGCGTCTGCCACGTTGCTCTTGCCAGAGCCATTTGGTCCTACAATGCCTGTGATTCCCTGATGAAATTGAAACACGATTTTATTTGCAAAGGATTTAAACCCCTGTACCTCTATACTTTTTAAATACATTCTTTATACCCCGTATGCCATCATTTCTTGCCTTTTAATTTCTTGAGCGCTTCATATGCCGCCTGCTGCTCTGCTGCCTTTTTTGTTCTCCCTACACCAGAACCAATCAGATTGTCGTCAAGATATGCCTCAACGCTAAACTGCTTGTCATGATCAGGACCTGTTTCCCCCACCAGATCATATCTTAACTGCGCTGTATTATTCTTCTGTATCTCTTCCTGCAGAAGCGTCTTACTGTCCATAAACAAAATCTTATCTTCCAAATCTGAGAGCACAAACCGATAGATAAATTTCTTGGCATTCTCAATACCTCCATCAAGAAATATGGCGCCAATCACAGCCTCCATAACATCAGAAATGATGGAATCCCTTTTTCGTCCCCCTGTCGATTCCTCGCCCTTCCCAAGCAGTATATACGAATTTAATTCGATATCCCTTGCACAGTATGCCAGTGCTGGTTCGCATACCATGGAGGCGCGCAGCCTTGTCAACTGTCCTTCGGGCATGTCCTCATTTTCATTATACAAAAACTCGCTGGACACAAGCTCCAGTACTGCATCGCCCAGAAATTCCAGCCTTTCATAATTATTCAGTTTGTTGATCTTCTGTTCGTTGGCAAAAGAACTGTGTGTTAATGCCTGCTTCAGCAAGGATTCCTGCCGAAACTGGTACCCTATTTTTCCCTGCAGTTCCCGCAAGGCTTCTTTCATATTTTGCATGTCTTAACTCCTATTCCATCTAAAAAGCGGGCAGGTTTTATCCTGATTACTACACCGCTAACATGCCGTAACAGCGGCATACACATAAAGAAAGCCCTACAAAGGGCTTCTTGCTTTTTTGATCCAATCGACAGCTTCTCGCACCGTCGTTATTTTTTCCAGACCTTCCGTCGGTATCTGCAGACCAATCTCTTCCTCCACACCCCTGAATATCTGATACAGATCCAACGAGTCGGCTCCTAAGTCTGTTAGAAAAGTCATATCCATCTCGATTTCATCCGGATCCATACCCAAAACAGTGGCTGCAACCTTCTTCAAAGCTTCAAATTCCATTTGTTTCGACCCTTCCCTACTCGTCTTTTAAGATAACTTTATCCTTGATTCTCTGATTAATTTTCTGTTCCTTAAAGGTTACGCATTGCAAAATCGAATTTTTGATCTCGATTGCCTTGGAGCTTCCGTGTGTCTTAACCACCAGTCCATTTAGGCCTAACAGCGGCGCCCCGCCGTACTCTTCAAGGCTAAATCCTTTCAGTGTCTGTTTGAGTGCAGGTTTTACCAGAAGTGCACCGATCTTACTCCGGAGTGATGTCATCATACCTGCTTTCACTTTCTTGATCAATGTGGCTCCAACACCTTCATACAGCTTCAAAATGATATTTCCTGCAAATGCCTCACACACGATCACGTCCGCATAACCTGTCGGAATCTCCCTCGCCTCGATACTTCCTATAAAATTGATCTCCGGACAGTTTTTCAGCATTGGAAATGTCTCTTTCACAAGCGCATTTCCCTTCTCCTCCTCTGCCCCGATATTGACGATTGCAACTTTGGGATTTGGGATTCCCATAACGCTTTCCATGTACACGGAACCCATCTTTGCAAACTGAACCAGATGCGAAGGTCTGGCGTCCACATTGGCACCACAGTCAATCAACAGGGCACAGCCTGTCTCCGTAGGAATCAACGGTGCAAGAGGCGGCCGCTCAATTCCTTTAATTCTTCCTACAATCAATTGCCCGCCGACAAGCACAGCACCTGAACTGCCCGCTGATACAAATGCATCGCATGTACCATTTTTCACCAAATTAAGTGCGACCACAATCGAAGAATCTTTCTTTTTTCTGATTGCCATTACCGGAGGTTCCGCTGTCTCGATCACCTCCGTAGCATTTACAATTTCGATCTGCTCTTTATTATAAGTATACTGCACAAGCTCTTTCTTGATCTCTTTTTCTCTGCCTGTCAGATACACCTTAATTTTACTGTTCTCGTTGACGGCTTCCACGACGCCCTTCACGATCTCTACCGGGGCATTGTCCCCACCCATGGCGTCCACTGCTACTTTGGTCATCTCATCCATTGCCATATTCCTCCATCGTTCTGTACTTATATAAATATACTAAACATATCAGCAAAAATCAAGGGAAAACAGTTAAAAATACCCGTGAAAAGTAACCGAAGGTTACTGTTCACTCCCCCATCAAAGTAGTGGGAATCGAGCGCCAAAATGCTTGCCCTTTAGCATTTTGTGTGCATAAATGTTGCTGTTCACACCGAAAAAACGTATAAATATGCAAAACACAGTAGGGGTGTGAACAGTAACAACCGAAGGGTTACTTTTCATGCTCCCTCACTTCACAGAATACGTATAGCGGCTGCCGTCTATTTTAAAAGAAATTGTTACCTGCTCACTGCTGGATTCCAGCTCTTCGGGAACCTGAAATATGTAATGGATATATCCTGTACACAGTGGTATGATATTCACAAGACTGGCAGAGTCGAACATACTCCTCTCACCCTCTTCCGCCACTCTTGTCTGTGCTTCCGCCTGGTTCAGCTTGGCAGAAACAGCTTTATCCGCAGTAATCTTATGGGTTGACATATTGGTGTATGCGATGCAGAAATCTATAAACAGTTTCCCCTCCTCAGCGGCATAATAATTATAACCATAGTTCGGCGCCGGCGGAATTACCTCCTTCGTAAATTCCGAATATTCCACATAAAATTCTGCGTTATCTGTGATCACCACCTCTCCATCCGCCACCTCTCCAGATGCACTAATACTTCCGCTGGCAGGAATGGTTCCTCTCTCACCCTCTCGTATAATAACCCGATAGTCATTTTCGCATATATTCATATTCAACTCTACCATGCGGCTGCTATCCTGCACCTCCTTTGGCACCAGGAAAAAGTAATGCACCTGCCTGGTATCAGAAGGCTCTATGTCGATCCAATGTGCCGGTGACAATGAACTGCCATCCTCCTCAGCCGCCCTGGCAATACCATCATATTCATACTGTCCAGAATAAATCAGTTCCCCATTCATGATCCTGTCCGCATTGATCGTATAATCTGCAAGATTCTTATAGGTAATGCAGAAATCCACATAGGTTTTACCAGTACCTGCTTCATAAAAAAGCTTTGGATTCTCTGATATAGAGACATAGTCCACATGGAATTCGCACACACCATCAACCGTAACATTTTCCCCTTCTTCTAGTAATGCCGCGTTGTTTTCTTCCAGAGAAATGTCCTGATCTCTTTGTGAAAGGGTTTGGAACTGTGGTTCTTCGTCTGGGTTTTGCTCTGTGCACCCTGTAAGGGAAAAAACTAACAGGATCATAATTGCCAGCTTTAAGTATTTTTTCATTGAACTCTACTCTCCTTTTGAAATTTGCTTATGAATAATTTCCTCATTATAAATGTTTCATTTAGACAGAAGTTATTGTTCACGAGTATAATAAAATAAGGATATCAGAGTTATTTATTCACTCTTCTATCCTCATTTTATAGCATATTCATCTGGATTAAACCAATATCATTTATCCTTTAGAATACTCTTAAATCACCACATTAATCAACTGAAATAATTTCTTTCTTGTTGTATGAGCCGCACGTCTTGCAAACTCTGTGAGGCATCATCAAAGCGCCGCACTTGCTGCACTTTACTAACGTAGGTGCGCTCATCTTCCAGTTTGCTCTTCTCTTATCTCTTCTACCTTTTGAAGATTTATTTTTTGGACATATAGACATTGTTACACCTCCTTATTCGCATTAAACAAATCCTTTATTGCCCCCATTCTGGGATCAGGCACGAAATCATCGCAGCCGCAGTCCCCATCGTTGAGATTTTTGCCACACACCTTACAAATTCCTTTGCAATCTTCCTTGCATAAAATCTTCATCGGCCAGTTCAGCAATAATTCATTATTGATTAGTTCATCCACATTTAAGTGATATCCTTCCATAAGTGCCGTGGAATCCTCATATTCCATGGAATTCCCCGTGTCATCACCTATATAATCCGGAGACACGACTACACTGTCAAAAGATAAATCAAATGTATAATCAACATCTCGCAAACACCTGTCACAGGCAAGTGCAAATGTAATCTTTGCATTTCCCTGAACGAATGCTTTTGATTGTCCTATATTAGAAAGCCTCAGCGCAACAGAACCCTTTTCCTTGATCAAAAAAGTTCCGAACTGACTTGTAAATGTATCCGCTTCATATGATACATCTAGCTCCTGCACTTGTCCTTCATTTGTAAATACATCTGTCAAATTCACTAACATCGTAGACTCCTATCCACACATTTATTCATTATACATAACTGCCTATCTTTTGTCAACTAAATTTTTCAACTAATCAACTAAAATATTCGTTGTTTACGCCAACTCATAATATATGCTACAATGATAACGATCATCCTATCCATATTGGATTGCATAGACACAAGCACAAGGAGGAACCATGAAAGTCACAGCAGTCATTGCCGAGTACAACCCCTTTCACAACGGGCACTTATATCAACTGGACACAATACGCCAAACGCTGAACACAGATATAATCATTGTTGTCATGAGTGGAGATTTCATGCAGCGAGGTATTCCTGCCATTACAGATAAATACGAGCGCTGCCGGATGGCTCTTGAGAACGGCGCTGATCTGGTTTTTGAGCTCCCAGTATACTTTGCGCTTGGCAGTGCGGAATATTTTGCCCAGGGTGCTGTGTCCCTGGTTGACAAACTTGGTGTTGTCGACTTCCTGCATTTTGGCAGCGAATCAGGCGACATTTCCTTTTTGTATGAGTTTACCAGCATGATGCTCGCCAATGAGTCTGACGTATATAAATCGACATTAAATAAATACCTAAAACAAGGTTGTTCTTTCCCCGCCGCCAGGGACAATGCTCTATCAGAACTTCTCCCTGACCAAAAGATCAAGCAGCTTGTCAGTGCTCCCAACAATGTTCTCGGTGTAGAATATGTAAAAGCCCTCATTCAAAGAAATAGTGCCATTAAACCTGTTACCCTTGCAAGAAAAGGTGAGGGCTATTCTTCTGATTCCCTTGTGACAGGCAGTTTCGCATCAGCAAATGCCATACGAAAGGCGCTCGTCCATCAATCTGATACAGACAGTTTCGCCGCGCAGAATACAGGTTTGAATCAGCTATGTGTCAAAGACCATGTTCCAGTCTCTGTATACGCCTTGCTGCATCAAAATAGACTTCTATATGCGAACGATTTTTCAGAAATACTTCTATACAAAATGCTTCAAGCCGCCAGACACAAGGATGCGTTTGCAGGTTACTATGATATCGGAGAACAGCTTTCCCATACGCTGTACAACAACCTGCCCCAATACACAACACTGGAAGCTTTCGCACTGTTGTGCAAGACCAAAAACCTGACCTACACACGTATATGCCGCGGACTCATGCACATCCTTTTGGAAATGACACAGGAAAACGCAGACACCCTAAAATACAATGATTATGCACAGTATGCAAGGCTTCTTGGCTTCACGGAGCGCGGGAAACAATTGCTCAAATCCATAAAGGCAAATACTTCAATCCCTGTTATCACAAAGCCTTCCAGTGCATTAAAACAGCTCAGCGGCACTGCGCTGATGTCACTTCGGTCAGATATCCATGCCGCGGACATATATGATAGTGTCCGACAGCAAAAACGAATCCGTCTGTCGGACAAAGCAGCTGAAATAGTTCGCCACAACGAACTGACCAGTCAAATCATAAAATGTTAATAAGTCTCTATCAATTCTTAAAGCTGTGAATCGGCGCCGGTATTCTGCCGCCGCGGTTTACAAATGCATCACAGGAATACTTGTTGACAGGCATGATCGGCGCATATCCAAGCAGTCCGCCAAACTCCGCGCTGTCACCTACCGTTTTCCCGATAACAGGTATGATACGCACAGCTGTTGTCTTCTGATTGACCATACCAATCGCAAGTTCATCGGCTATGATACCTGCTATTGTCGTCGGCTTCGTGTCACCTGGAATTGCAATCATATCCAGTCCGACGGAGCAGACACACGTCATAGCTTCCAGTTTTTCCAGCGTGAGCGCTCCTGCGTTGACAGCGTCGATCATTCCCTGATCTTCGCTGACAGGGATAAACGCGCCGCTCAACCCGCCCACATAGGAGGACGCCATCACACCGCCCTTCTTCACCTGATCATTTAACAGAGCGAGTGCTGCTGTTGTTCCCGGCGCTCCTGCATACTCTAGTCCAATCTCACACAGAATGTCCGCCACACTGTCGCCAATTGCAGGTGTAGGAGCCAGAGAGAGGTCAACAATGCCGAAAGGAATCCCAAGACGTTTTGATGCCTCCTGCGCCACCAGCTGTCCCACTCGTGTTACCTTGAAAGCGGTCTTCTTGATCGTCTCACAAAGTACTTCAAAATTCTCTCCGCGCACTCTCTCCAATGCATTTTTGACTACGCCTGGTCCACTGACGCCCACATTGATGATGGCATCAGCCTCCGTAATACCATGAAATGCGCCTGCCATAAACGGATTGTCGTCCGGAGCATTGCAAAATACGACCAATTTCGAGCAGCCGATCGAATCGTTGTCCTTTGTCAGCTCCGCTGTCTCCTTGATGATATCGCCCATCAGCCTCACTGCGTCCATATCAATGCCTGTTTTGGTAGAACCAAGATTGGCAGAACTGCACACCAGTTCTGTCTGGGCGAGTGCCTGTGGAATAGAGCGCAGAAGGAGCTCGTCAGCCTCCGTCATTCCCTTTGACACCAGCGCAGAGTATCCGCCGAGAAAATTGACACCCACATCTTTTCTAGCCCTGTCAAGTGTCTTTGCGATCGTCACAAAATCTTTGGAAGTCTTACACGCAGAGCCACCAATCAAGGCAATCGGCGTTACTGAAATTCTCTTATTTACGATCGGAATCCCAAATTCCTTCTCGATTGCCTCACCAGTCGCCACTAAATCCTTCGCAACAGTTGTGATCTTGTTGTATATTTTCTCATTTAACCGGTCAAGGTCGGAATCAATACAGTCAAGCAGACTGATACCAAGCGTAATCGTCCTGACATCAAGATTCTCCTTCTCGATCATCTTATTTGTCTCTAATACTTCGTTTATATTTATCATCTTATCAAATGTCCCCCCTTAAAAAACTATAATCTATGCATACTATTAAAAATCTCTTCTCTCTGACATTTGATAATAACACCGATTTCCTCACCGAGTTTGTCAAGGTCATCGGAGACCTCACTGACTGACTTGACAGCCTTACTCATATCTGCGATCATCATCATATTGAAATAGTCGTCTACAATGGTCTGTGATATGTCAAGAATATTGACCTTATTCTCAGCCAGATATGTACATACCTTTGCAATAATACCAACAGTGTCTTTTCCTACTACTGTAATAATTGTTTTTTTCATAATACACAACTCCTATCTCTATTATATAGTAAACGCAAATCAAATTTGCGTTTATCCGCGCCGACCGCATGCCGCAAAGCGGCTAAATTCCTTATGCGGTCGTGTGCATCAATTATAGTAAACGGCAAATACTTTTGTCGTTTACTATATATTATATCTCAACCAGCTGTGACATCTCGCTCCGACTTGCCACAAAAATCGGAAAATCGTCTGGTTTATATGGATTATCTGCCATGGAAATTTCCAGACGAACTGTCTCATAAGCCAGCTCTGCCAGGTTGTTTTCTTTGCTCAAATGACCCAGAAATACAGTCTTTAGTTTATCGTGCAATAATCTGCTCAATAGTTTTCCCGAAAGTTCATTGGACAGATGTCCCTTGTTTCCCAGGATCCGCTGCTTTAATGCATAGGGATAAGGTCCCACCTGCAGCATATTGATATCATGGTTCGCCTCAAGCAGCAGCGCGTCCATTCCCCTAAGGCTCTCAATGGTATACTCGTTATAAGTTCCAAGATCTGTCGCCACTGCCATGCGCTTGCTTCCATACTGGAACCTATACGCTACTGGCTGCGCCGCATCGTGGGATATCTTCATCGGATTGACCGTGATATCCTTTAAGATAAATTTCTCATCTTCCCTGACCACACGAAAAAGTGAGTCATCTATCACCCCAAGATTACTCACTCTCTTAATGGCTGTTATTGTCCCTTTTGTGGCATAGATCGGTATGCCAAATTTCCTGCATATCACACCCAGACCATTGATATGGTCTGAGTGTTCATGAGTGATCAGTATTCCGTCAATATCTTTTCCCGTAAGTCCAAGCTGCCCTAATCCTTCTACCGTCCGCTTACAGCTTATCCCTACATCTACCAGGAGATGCGTGACATCCGTACCAATATAGATACAATTACCGCTGCTTCCGCTGGCTATACTGCACATTCTCATCTGATTATTCCTCTGTTTCTTTACATTTTTTACATCATTATTTCCAGTATACCTCAATCTTGTCCCCGTTGTAAAGCTCTTGTGTATACTGCGCATCTTTTCCGTTCACAAGGGTGGCAATGCCTGAGCCCTGCATCCTGCTGGTATCAAAATCTATATAGTCAAAAATGTCAACAAACATATAGTTCTGTTTTCCCCGCATCACAACCGGCTTCTGATTTACTATAACGATAATCTTTTTGCCCGAATCCACAGGCGGCTCTTCCTTCTCTTTTGCTGCAGCTATTTTCTTTTCTTCGTGTTTTTCTTTCCTCTCTGTCTTGACCGAGCTATGTGCCTTTTCTTGTCTGGAATCCTCATGAGTCTGTTCAGAATATTTGTTCTTATCTGTCTTTCCTTCTGGTTCCCTTACAGGTTCTTCCTTCACTTCCTCGGTGTTACTTACTGATTCCTCTTGCTCTTCTATTTTGCTTTCTGGTTCTGAATTTTCTTTCTCTTCAGTTTTGTTTTCCGGCTCAGGCTGTTCCTCCGTTTTGCTTTCGGTCTCAGTTTTCACGTCCTCACTGAATTCTGCCTCGGAGTTTGTCTTCTCTGTTTTGCCCTCCGACTCAGAGTTATTCTCCTCTGCTTTGCTTTCTGGTTCAGACTTCACTCCTTCATCTGTCTCTGTCGCATCAGCCTTTTCTTCTACAGGCTTATCCGCTTCTGCCGCTTTTATTTCCTCAGTCTTTGCTTTCCCCTCTTTCTTCGCCTCCCTGCGTTTTTCACTGTGCAGTTCGATATGGGATTCCTTATAGATTTCTTTCAGCTCATACTCTTTTCTGTTCTTGAACTCCAGCTGGTCAGAAGCGCAGATCTCCATCGTATTATCGGCTCTTGCTCCGTTGATAAACAGAATCATATCATCTGGGGAAAGTCCCATGTACTCAAAGAATTCATCATATGTATAGGCAGAAGCAACTACAATCTCATCGCCATTCTGAATCATATACTCCTCTGTCACAGCAGTCCCATTCACCTTGACAGGCTTTGGAAGCGGCATCTCATCTCCCTTAAGATATACAACAATCTTGCCATTATAGTCAATCAGATCTGCTACCTTCTCCTGCGCCGGTGTTCCGAGCGTTGACTCCTCAAGCGTGATGACATCATTCGCCTTAATATTGTGGCTAAGACTTACTTCTTCTCCATTCACATACACATGAGCGCTCTCACCATACTCGCCCTTGGTAACACGGTTTTTCCCATTGACCGTATAGTGCAGCTCTTCCCCGCGTCTTGGAAACAGACCTTCCCGGGTGAAATCAGCCTGCATTGCCGCATCTGTGACGGTAAGTTTATTGTTATCATACAGTTTTATCCTGTTTCCATTAAAAGTGATATAGATAAAATTATTATACTGTTCATAGTACGTGAGGCAAATACCAATCGGAGTGATAATCGTAGAATCCTTTAATGCCCCCTCTGGAAATTCAACATCCCTCATAATCTCCTCACCGCGAAGCGCCACTCGTTTCGGGTCAAGCCCGAGCTCTGCGGCAACCAGCTCGTCAAACCCCTTGATCTTACCGCCTCCGCCGACTATAAACACCGCGCTCGGTGAGTTTCCGCCGTTCAATTCCTTGATCGCATTTGCCGCAAGCTTTGACATTCGCTCAATCTCAGGCTGACAGATTGCAATCACCTCCTTGGCAGTGATCATCTGTTCTGTTCCCATGATATCCTCATAAATAATCTCTTCCTGCACCGCCGCTGCCGTCTTGATCATCTCCGCTGTTGTAAAATCGATCAGGCATGTCTTTGCCAGAAGTTCCGTCAGTGTATCGCCCGCGCAGGGAATCATTCCAAATGCAGTCACGCTTCCGTCATCGGTAATCGAGATATCTGACGTGCCTGCCCCGACATCAATCATCGCAATATTTAACAGCCTGAATTTTTCCGGAATGGCAACCCGGATTGCCGCGATCGGCTCCAAGGTCAAGTTTGCAACTCTTAACCCGGCAAGTTCCACCGCACTGTACAATCCATCCACAACATCATCCGGCAGAAATGTCGCAATGATATCCGCACCGATCGTCTTTGCCTTATGGTGCTCCGGCTGTCCCATCCACATTCCATTTAAGAAATATCTCACGACGGAATATCCCACACAATAGAAATGCATATTGGTATCATTCTTTTCCTGAAAGTCTTCAAATGCCTGCTCAATCCCCAGTGAGATTAGATTACTCATATCTTCCTTGGTGACATTCCGCTCCTTGTCCAGATCCATATCCGCATGGACGTTCATCGTCTTAAGCACACGACCAGCTGCCGCAATACACACTTCATCCAGCTTAATCCCTGTCTTATCCTGCAGAGCCTGTCTGATATCCGCTATTGCCGCCGCCACCCTGTTGATATCATGAATCTGTCCGTCAAGCATGGCGCGCGTCTGGTGCTGCCGAATCTCCTGCGCTGTCACCACAAACCGTTCTCCCTGTCTATATCCCACAGTACCCACCATACTTCTCGTACCGATATCAAGCCCGAATACAAGCTCTTCTCCGTTCACTTTCGTTTCCTTCATCCTTCAATCCCCCATTATATGCTTAATCTGTTTGTAGGTTTCCTCCAAGTCACCATTATTTGATATGACTATCTTACAGTGCCTTCTGAATTCGGCTTCACTCAGCTGCCCCCGCATAATATCGGCAATCTTTTGTGCACTGTAATGCCTTCGCTTTGCCAATCTTTGTTCCCGTATCACCGCATCGGAATGGACATACCACAGCTCATCTGCTATCTGATCATAATGTTCTTCGATCAAAAGTGCTGCCTCGATGAAAAAATAGTCCGCCTCGCCTTTTCCCCTCTCATATGCAATCTGTTCCAAGATGTACTGTTTCACCGCCGGGTGAACGATTTTATTGACACCCTCCAATAGCTTCTGATCCTGAAAAATAATACCTGCCATCTTTGCCTTGTCAATCGTACTGTCTTTATTTAATATACTCTGTCCCAGAAGCCCGACAAGCCTTTGATAACATTCCTGCCCAGGTTTATATAATAAATGTGCAGCCTCATCGGCCCTTATGATCCTGCACCGATAATGTGCTTCAATATAAGAAAGCACTTGTGTCTTCCCGGCGCCGACTCCTCCGGTAATCCCTATTATTTTCATATTGTTCCCACTTATTTCGCCTCATACCAGTCAGTGCCGGTGTGAAGGTCAATCTCGAGTTTCACTGCCAGTTCGCACGCGTTCTGCATCTCATATGACAGCACTTCCCGCACTTCTTCGACCTCATCATTTCTGGTCTCAATCAAGAGTTCATCATGAATCTGTAAAATCAGCTTCGATTTTAAACCTTTTGCCTTCAACGCATCATACACATGAACCATGGCATATTTAATGATATCTGCCGCGGTTCCCTGTATCGGTGAATTCATCGCGACACGCTCGCCAAACGAACGCTGGTTGAAATTGGTTGATTTGAGCTCCGGAACAGGTCTGCGCCTGCCAAACATGGTCTCACAGTAGCCCTTATCCTTTGCGTCGTCCACCGTTTTATCCAAAAATTTCTTGATTCCCGGATACGTCTTGAAATACTCATCAATATATGCCTTCGCCTCCTTGGGCGTGATGCTCAAGTCCTGACTCAGACCAAACGAACTGATTCCGTATACAATTCCAAAATTGACCGCCTTTGCGTTGCGCCGCTGCAGGTCTGTGACCTCCTCAAACGGTGTATGGAACACCTTTGACGCAGTGATTCTGTGAATATCCTCGTCCATTTTGTAGGCTTCAATCAGCTGCTTATCATCAGACATATGCGCCAACACCCTGAGCTCGATCTGCGAGTAATCCGCGTCCATAAAAATACAGCCCTCCTGGGGAATGAACACCTTTCGAATCCGCCTGCCAAGCTCCATACGCATTGGAATGTTCTGCAGGTTTGGCTCTGTCGAACTCAGTCTTCCAGTTGCCGTAATTGTCTGGTTAAAATTCGTGTGTATCTTATTGCCTTCATCAATATATGCCGCAAGACCGTCCGCATAGGTTGATTTCAACTTTGTAAGTCCCCTGTATTCCAGGATATCCTTGACAATCGGATACTCCGGCGCAAGTTTTTCGAGCACGTCAGCCGCTGTAGAGTAACCAGTCTTTGTCTTTTTTCCACCGGGAAGCTTCATCTTTTCGAACAGGATTTCGCCCAACTGTTTGGGTGAGTTAATGTTAAAATCTTCTCCTGCTGCTGTGTGAATCGCCTGTTCCAGCTCTTCTATCCTGCCGTTGAGTGCTTCCCCATATGCTTTCAGCTCCTCCGGCTTCACCAAAATGCCTTCTCGCTCCATGTCAAACAGCACATATGTCAATGGCATCTCCAGATCCCGGAAAAGCTTATCCATATTATTTTGTCCCAATGCTTCCTCCAGTATTGGTCTTGCTTTATATAAAATATATGCTTCCTTTGCAAGATAGGACAGACATTCCTCCTTCCTGCTTCGATAAGCAGAGTTAAAATCTGATTTTCCAAACAGGTCAGACCACTTCTGAAATTGAATATTAAGATACTCGTCCGCCACATCTGCAATCTCATAATCATTCTTAAGCGGATTGATCAGATAAGCTGCAATTTTGCAGTCAAACAGCTGCTTTGTAAGATCGTGAGAAGAAAGATTTCTGTCATTTTCCGCAGAAACCACATCTCCATAGTCATTTTTCACATCAAACACAGATACGGACATCTTCTCAGATAATAGCAGTTTTTCAAGCTGTTCCTTGATATAACCTTCCGATATTTCGTTTCCGCTTTCTATATAGTAAATATTTCTCTCATCCTCAGAGAACCCACACAACAGACACCCAAAAACTTCCTCATCCGTATCCAGCTGCAGGTACAACTGTCCGTCTGCATGTGCCCCCAGTTCTCCTGCCCCCTTAGCACGGACATGAATCAGTCTGATTGCTGCACTTCCTGCCTTTGCAGCCGTATCAAAAACATTCTTAACATCCTCAACAGTCTTGACTGCGATCACCTTGAGTTCTTTATTGATGTCGATTGCCGGCGTCTGGCTCACCTGCGCACACTGTTCAAATTGATCGCCCAGTGAAAGCTTTTTCAATTTCGCACCAGCCTGCGGGGTAAAGAAACCTTCTGAATTTAATTTCATATCTTCTATCGAAATTTCAGAAATTTCAATTTCCGCATTCGTGTTGATCGTATATAAAGTTTTCTTAGAATCGACATCAACTTTCTTTTCTGCTAATTTTTCCTGGATACTTTTCTGGGACAATTCGTCAATGTGTGTATATATATTTTCAACTGAACCATATGTGCTTAGCAGGTCACATGCTGTTCGTTCCCCAATTTTTACCACTTGGGTCAATATCTTTAACTCTGAAAACTGTGCTGGAGTAATCTTGTACAGTGTCTCCACATCACTCGCCTGATAATCCCTGAATACAGCCTGTCCGCCGCCAGTTTCCAACATACACAATCTGATTTTTTCGGAAACAATCTGTAGGAAATCACGATTTCCTGACACTAATACTGTCTCCTCTTCGAGATGTCCTGTCACGGTTCCGATCAGATCAACCGTCTTCCATTCTGACCTCTCAAGAATATTGACCTTCATAGCTGAGAGCACTTCCTTCAGAACAGGTATTTGCTCCCGAAGTCCTTCTGGAATCTTTTCTTCATTCTCTTGTGCACCAAAAATCACGCTCAGATATTCTGGCTTTTCCTTTTCTGCTACTTTCAGCAATATATTCAAAAATCCAAATATGGCATTCGTGTGAAATCCTGTCGAATCCGTCATAATCGGCACACTATAGTACGCCTTACCTAAAATACTATGACCGTCCATCAAAACAATTCTGCTCATTGTGTCCTATACTCCTCCCAGTATCAGTATAAAAAATATCAGAATGCCAACCAAAAAAAGACCGGCTTTCAGCTGTTTATATACCTTTTTGCGGGTAATGGTACGATTCAGCCTGTCCTCCAGTTCACTCTGCACATCAATATCCTCAGCATTTTCCAATCTGCTAATACCTTCTGTCAATAGATATTCCACTGTCAGCTCCTCCATACATTCGCTGCAGGAGGTAATATGCTCCACCAATTGAAACTCTGTATTCCTGTCCAACTCATCCTTCAAAAACAAGTGAATACAACGCTGTGCCTCTTTACAATCCATTGCTGCCCTCTTAGAAACTGTCCTCAAATAACTTACATATTTTGCTGGTTATTTCGTGTCAGATCCTTAGTTTACAATTATTGCTTAGGAACTAAATTCCTTACCATAACATGTTTACCTAAGTGTTCCATACTCCTAATAATACACTATATCTTGTCATTTTAAAAGAGAAAAATAAGAAATTTTCTCTTTTTGTGTAAAAATGACAACGGCAGCAGTAACCATTTTCGATCTACCGCTGCCGTGCCCATTGTAAAGGAACTGTTAATAACTTTCTGAACAGTTCCTTAACTATACGATGC
>CAMWLV010000048.1 GCA_947175175.1 uncultured Lachnospiraceae bacterium | reverse complement strand
TCATTGTAATGAGCTCCGGCAATGGTTTTATGAACAGGCAGAAAAAATTGGGGATAAATTTGATAAAAGAAACGGAAGCCATTATTTTAAAGAAAATCTGGCGAAAGCATTATTGAATATGTAGAGCTTGGAAAAGTACGATTTCTCATCTGCTGGCAAAATAAGCGCCAAATGATTTACGCTGTCATTTGGCGCTTATTTTATAGATTTCTTCCTTGATACTGTATCGTTAGGAACTGTTCAGAAATTACTTGTGACAAGGATGCCGTATAAATGTCCAGCTGCAAAGAAGAAAATCGCAGGCATAGTGGGCTATGTCAAGATTTTCTGATGCCGCAGATGGGCATTTAGACAAGTCATTGTCATGAGTAATTTATTAACAGTTCCTTACCTCCTCAAACTTCAATTTGTTGAATTTTTCTACAGTTCCTTACCACAGACGCATACACATTTCCAATAAATTTTGCAAAATCTCTTTTCTTTTGTCTCTGCATGGCTTCATTGTATCATTTTGTGCATGTTTTGTCTAATGTAGTTCATGGAAGATTTTTGGCTGGAAAATTATAATGAGAGTACAAAAAGCTGCGAGAGATTATTGAAAAAAGGAGGGTGCACAATGAACATACCAAGACATTACGAAAATCTCAATGTGCTGCACGAGAATACGATGCCTGCCAGAGCGTATTACATTCCGGCGTCGGGGAGGGTAGATACCTCTGCCGGAAACAGGGAAAAGTCTGACCGGATACAGATGTTGAACGGGAAATGGAAGTTTCGTTATTACAGAAGTGTCTATGATCTGAAGGATGCATTTTATGCGCCGGATTATGACACTTCCGACTATAACCTGATAAATGTTCCCTGTGCATGGCAGATGGAGGGATACGATGGGCATCAGTACACAAATATCCGTTACCCCTTTCCGTTCGACCCGCCGTATGTTCCGCATGATAATCCCTGCGGTTCATATGTGTATGCGTTTGACTATCATGAAGATGCAAAGGCGCCAAAGGTTTACCTGAATTTTGAGGGGGTGGATTCCTGCTTCTATGTCTGGCTGAATGGTACTTATATCGGATATAGCCAGGTATCTCATGCGACGAGTGAATTTGATGTGAGCGGTGTGATTACGGAAGGTCAAAATAAACTGGCGGTGTTAGTACTGAAATGGTGTGACGGAAGTTATCTGGAGGATCAGGATAAATTTCGCATGAGTGGGATTTTCCGGGACGTGTATCTGCTGAAACGTCCGGTACAGGCGATCAGGGATTTTTTTGTCAGGACAGAAACCTGCAGAGCTTCCAGTGAGGATATGGCAGAAGTATCAGTCAGGCTGGAATACTTTGAGAAGATTGTTCCGACGCAGGTACACATTTACGATGCAAAGGGAATGGTTGCTGCGGAAGGCAAAGTCGAAAGAATAAAAACTGCTTCAAGTACTAAAATTACAGAAATTAAGTTAGGGATAGCAAACCCCGTTTTATGGAACACAGAGGAGCCATATCTCTATACCCTGGTGCTGGGGACAGAATCAGAGACAATTACGGATCATGTGGGGATTCGGGAGATTTATATAGAGAATAAAATAGTATATCTGAACGGAAGAGCAATCAAATTCCGCGGTGTTAATCGGCATGACTCCGATCCGGTCACTGGTCCTGCTGCCAGCATGGAGCAGATGAAAAAGGATCTGATGCTAATGAAGCAGCACAATTTCAATGCGGTTCGGACGAGCCATTATCCGAATGCACCGGTCTTTTACGAGCTATGCGACAGGTATGGGTTTCTGGTGATCGATGAGGCAGATCTTGAAAGCCATGGGCCTTCCGAGATTTTTCATAAGGACTACAGTGATTCCAACAAATTTCATCACTGGAATGGACCGATTGCGGATAATCCTGAGTGGGGGGAGGCAATTATGGACAGGGTGCAGCTCTGCATCCATCGGGACAAGAATCGCCCCAGCGTCGTGATCTGGTCGATGGGAAACGAAAGTGCGTATGGGTGCAATTTTGAGCAGGCGCTGCAGTGGACGAAATTGTTTGACAGCAGCAGGCTGACGCATTATGAAAGTGCCAGATACCGGAACAGGCACAAGCAATATGACTATTCCAGTCTGGATCTGTACAGCAGAATGTATCCTACTATGGAGGAGATCAGAACATACCTGCAGAATGCACCCACGAAGCCGTTTATCCTGTGCGAGTATTGTCATTCGATGGGAAACGGACCAGGAGATCTCGAGGATTATTTTCAGATGATCGATCAGAATAAGTTTATGTGTGGCGGCTTTGTGTGGGAATGGTGCGACCATGCTGTTGCATACAGGGAGGCGGACGAAGGCAGAACAGTTTATTATTATGGCGGCGATCACGGGGAGCTTATTCATGATGGAAATTTCTGCATGGACGGGCTGGTGTATCCCGACCGCACACCGCATACCGGACTATTGGAATACAAAAATGTGTATCGTCCTGCCAGAGTGGTATCGTTTGACCAGCGCACGCAGATTTTGAAAATCAGGAATCATATGGAGTTTACGGATTTGGCAGTGTATACGGAAATCCGGTATGAAGTAAGCTGTGACGGCGTATGTGCGGAGACAGGGACGATCCTGCCGTTTTCAGTGATGCCGGGACAGGTTGGCAGTGTGCGTATGGGTATTTCGATCCCTCCGCGGGGACGGTCTTATCTGAAATTGTATTATCATATGCGCCATGGGACAGAGCTGGTACCGGCGGGATATCTGCTGGGTTTTGATGAGATTTTGCTGGACACGGAGGATAACAGAAACCAGATGGCTGTGAGTCTGATGGAGGAAGCGCATGAAAAAGCAGAGATTACGGTACAGGAAACAGATACGGAGGTATTTTGTACAGGTAAGAATTTCGTATATACATTTGATAAACGCACAGGATTATTTTCCAGTCTCAACTATACAGGAGCCGAATATCTGAATCGTCCGATGGAGCTTAATATCTGGCGTGCTCCGACGGACAATGATATGTACATAAAAAAGGAGTGGAAAAGGGCGCGTTATGACCATGCTTACACAAGGGCTTATAATACGGTAGTACAGAAGACAGAATCATTTGTGGTGATCAACAGCATTGCGTCGATTCTGGCAGACTCCGTTCAGCAAATGATGAATGTGTGTCTGACATGGCAGATTGATGGCAGTGGAAGTATCCGCTCGAGTATTTTGGTGAAGCGTGATATGGAGTTTCCGGTTTTGCCGCGGTTTGGAATCAGGCTGTTTCTTAGACAGGAGTTTGACAGGATATCATATTATGGCATGGGTCCTACGGAGAGTTATTGGGACAAACACAGGGCGGCGAGTCATGGACTGTACCGCGTGAAAGTGAGAGATTTATACGAGCCATATCTCCGCCCGCAGGAAAACGGGAGTCATATGGATTGCGATTTTGTGACTGTATCGGACGGCAGGTTTGCGTTGGCGGCAGCTTCGAATCGGACATTTTCATTTAACGCTTCTGTTTATACACAGGAGGAGCTGGAGAGGAAAGCGCATGAACATGAGCTGGAACCATCCGGCAGTACAGTATTATGTCTTGATTATGCACAAAATGGAATTGGTTCGAACAGCTGTGGACCAGAGGTGTTATCCCAATATCAGTTTGATGAGGAAGAATTTTTGTTTGAGATCAAGCTGGTGTTGTCAGGGAAGGGCAGCGTGGAGGATCAAGAGATGAAATAGTAATAGAATGATTAGGAAAGGAGTACTTTAATGGAAGAAAAAAGATATTTGAAATGGTATAACAAGGTGGGATATGGTTCCGGCGATATTGCAGGAAATGTGGTATACGCATTTTTGTCCTCGTTTGTCATGATCTATCTGACAAACACCGTCGGGCTCAATCCCGGTATTGTCGGAACCTTGATTGCGGCCTCGAAATTCTTTGACGGCGTGACGGATATTTTCTTCGGCGCTATGATTGACAAGACAAAAACGAAGCTTGGTAAGGCAAGACCGTGGATGCTCTACGCGTATATTGGCTGTGCTGTCGCATTGGTTGCTATTTTTGCCATTCCTGTCGATCTGGGTAAAACGTCGCAGTATATTTGGTTCTTTATCGCGTATACCCTGTTAAATGCGGTATTTTACACTGCAAACAATATCGCATATTCGGCGCTGACTGCACTGGTGACAAAAAACAGTAAGGAACGTGTGCAGATGGGCTCCTATCGTTTTATCTTTGCCTTTGCGACAAGCCTGTTGATACAGTCCGTTACGGTTGGGGCTGTCGCGGCTTTTGGCGGCGGAGCGTCGGGATGGAGGACGACTGCCATCATCTATGCAGTGATTGGTCTGGTGATCAATACGCTCTCGGTTCTGTCAGTCAAGGAACTTCCAGAGGAAGAGTTAAACGCATCTGAAAATGGTGTGGAGAAAGAGGCGGACCCATCAGAGAAATACGGTTTGGTTGAGGCGGCAAAGCTGTTGATCGCCAACAAATTTTACCTGATGATCTGCGGTGTGTATATTTTGCAGCAGATTTATACAGCTATGATCAATATGGGCATCTATTATATGACTTATGTCCTGAAAAATGAAAATCTGTACGGCGTATTTTCGTGGGCGGTCAATATTCCTCTGATTATCGCGCTTGTATTCACGCCGACACTGGTGGCGAAGTGGAAGGGTATGTATAAATTGAATCTCAGAGGTTATATGCTCGGCACGCTCGGTAGAGCACTTGTGATCGTAGCCGGATATCTGGGGAGTGTTCCGTTGATGCTGCTGTTTACTGCAGTGGCGGCATTGGGACAGGGACCGTGGCAGGGAGATATGAATGCGGTGATTGCTTCCTGTTCAGAGTATACCTATCTGACAAAGCACAAAAGGGTTGACGGGACAATGTATTCCTGTACGTCATTGGGTGTGAAGCTGGGCGGAGGTCTTGGAACTGCGGCTGCAGGCTGGCTTTTGGCTGCAAGCGGATTTGACGGAACCGCGGCTGTACAGGCAGATTCGTGTATTCAGATGCTGTATTTTATGTATCTCTGGCTTCCGCTGGTCATCAGTCTGATCATAACGTTTGTGCTCTCTAAGATGAATGTGGAGCAGACAAATGAGGAGCTGCGCAAAAAAATATAAAATAAACCCATAAAATTCCAAGGTCTGTTTCGTATATTGGATATCAGGAGTAAAAAACTGACAAACAATGTGCGATACAGACCTTTTTGATCAAATAATGATGGTGAAATGTTTGATTAAAAAAGAAAGGGAAAGGATGGGAAGATTATGAAAAAGAAAAAAGTTTGTGTGTTGTTGAGTGTAATTATGACAGTAGTGTCACTTTCGGCGTGTGGCGGCAGTTCTGGAGGGGCTAATAATGCATCAAATACACCGCCGATGGATGTGAAGACAAATATGGATTCGAGTACCAACAACGCAGGTTCGGTTGAGGGAGCGGCTTCAGATAGGTACATTTCAAACTCTGTGCAGACTGCGGAGGAGGCTGTACAGACTGCGGAAGAGGAATTATCTTATGATACGACTGCCATAAATGCCACTGCTGACTTTGCAGGTGTTCTTGATGAGGCTGTGGAATCATATAACTGGAATACGGAGGAGTACAACGCAGTGGAGGAGTCTGGTTTTCAATCCGTTGCAAACAATCCATTGTCAACTTTTTCAGCAGATGTGGATACGGCGTCTTACAGCAATATCCGGCGTATGATTGAGGCAGGGTATTCATTGGATGAGATTCCGTCAGGGGCTGTCCGCATCGAGGAGATGCTCAACTATTTCTCTTATGACTATCGGCTTCCAAGGAAAAATGAGCCGTTTGGCGTTACGACTGTCATTGGCGACTGTCCATGGAATGAGGATGCAAAGCTTTTACAGATCGGATTAAAGACAGAGGAGATTGATTTCAGTGAGGCACTGGACTCCAATCTGGTATTCCTGCTCGACGTGTCAGGTTCCATGTACTCAGATGATAAGCTGCCGCTTCTGCAGAAGTCATTTTCCATGCTGGTTCAGGAACTTGGCGAGAAGGACACTGTGTCAATCGTGACTTATGCAGGTTCAGACAGGGTAATCCTGGAGGGGGAGAGCGGAGACAATAAAGAAGGAATCATAGAGGCGCTCGATGCACTGGAGGCAGGCGGCTCCACGAACGGTGCAGATGGTATTGAGACTGCATATGCACTTGCAGAAAAGTATTTTATCAAAGATGGGAACAATCGTGTGATTCTTGCCACGGACGGTGATCTGAATGTGGGTGTCAGCAGTGAGAGCGAGCTGCATAAACTGATCACGGAAAAGAAAGAGTCAGGTGTGTATTTGTCAGTACTTGGTTTTGGAACGGGGAATATCAAGGATAATAAGATGGAGATACTTGCAGATCGCGGCAATGGAAATTATGCGTACATTGATTCCATTGGTGAGGCAAAGAAGGTGCTCGTTGAGCAGATGGGTGCGACACTTGTGACAGTTGCAAAGGACGTGAAGCTTCAGGTGGAGTTTAATCCGGCATATGTCAAGGGTTATCGTCTGTTGGGATATGAGAACAGGGCTCTCGCAACGGAGGATTTTGATGATGATAAGAAAGATGCCGGTGAGATCGGTGCAGGGCATATGGTGACAGCGCTCTATGAGATTATTCCAGTGGATTCTGAGCAGGAAGTACCAGAAACAGAGCTAAAGTATCAGGACAATAAAAGTGATGCAGGTGTCAAAAATGGTGAGTGGCTGAACCTGAAAATACGCTACAAGGAGCCGGATGCAGACGAAAGTCTCTTGAAGGAATATCCGGTCACAGAGGAGGATTACACAAGCAAGCCGTCTGAGGACTTTTACTTTGCGGCAGCAGTTGCAGAGTTTGGGCTGATTCTGAGGGACAGCGAATATAAGGGTGACGCTTCGTTTGAGAATGTCCGCGAGCTGCTCAAGAAAGTAGATACAGATGAAGACGATTACAAGGACGAGTTTGTGTATCTGGTGAAAAAACTGCAAAAAGCGACAATATAATAAAAATTGAGCAGGCACGCCTGCTCAATTTTTATTTCATATATGGAGTCAGTGAAAGATAACTAAGCGTTCCAGAAGCGACACCAGTTCCTTTTTCCAGAAGGGATATCAGTCCCTGCAAAGTTTCCGCTGTTTCCGTGGGGGTGGATGGAAGCAAGGTATTGTCAAGCTTTATGGCGATCACGATCAATACGATCTCTGCGAGGGCGGCGGGAGAGTCAAAGTGAATCTCGCCGTTTTCGATTCCCTGTTTTATGATTTCTGTCAGGGCGGGCTTTAGTTCAGACACGACATGTGCGAGATATTTCTGGTGCAAGAAAGCCAGATCCTGTGCACTGGCGTTGTCTGCGGAGCTGTTATTCTGCTTGATAAAGGCTGTCGAGGAAGTCTGACATGCCTGGAGGAGCATTGCCATGCGCGTAAACGGGGAGACTTCCGTCTGCGCAGCAAGTTTTTTTGCAGTGAGGAGCGGTTGCTTGTAGCTGCGTTCTATGAGCGCGTCCAGAATGGCACCTTTCGAGGGGAAATAGTAATAGATGCTTCCCTTTCCGATACCTGCTTTGTGGGCAATCTCGCTGACAGAGATGTTTTGTATTTTCTTTTCTTCCAGGAGCTGCTGCAGTGCGTCCAGAATCAGATTGTATTTTTTCTCAGTTTTTTTTGTGTCAGGCATGGACGATGCCACCTTTCTGTTATGAATTTGTGGGTATATGATTAAAGTATAGCACATTTGCAATTTGGGAACAATTGTAAATAGTGTTACAAAAATGAAAGAAAATTAAACGAAAATTCGGGGGAAATTTACTTGACCGATGGTCGAAAAATATGATAGGATAATAGAAAACAAAGCCGACTGCTGGTCGAAAAATGTTGAAAAACATTCGATCAGAGTTCGATGTAGTTTTCAGGATTCAACAGTAAGTTTTTTAATTTATTTTATGGAGGGAAAACATGACTTACGCAGATTTTTTTTATGAGATCAAGGGGAAATTTATGGGAGCAGATGTGAGCGATATTCAGGAGCATCTTGCATATCAGTTTAATATCGAGGACGAGGAAGCAGGAGGCGCGTTCTATGTTGAGGTAAAGGACGGCGTGCTCTATGTAGAACCATATGAATACTATGACAGGGATGCAATGTTCATCTGCAAACCGTCTGTACTGGAAAAGATCGCAGCAGGCGAGATGGATCCAGTCTGGGCATTTACGACACAGAAATTGAAGGTGGAAGGCAATATTGATAAGGCACTCAAACTGAATGAGATTATTCAGCGGAAGAAGAAGGAACTGAAAAAGGAAGCAAAAGAGGCGAAGAAAGAAGAGAAAGAGAAGAAAAAAGCTGACAAGAAATAACATAATTGTGCAGTGTGGAGGCGCAGACAATGAAATTATTGAAAAAAGCGATGACTTGTGCGGGAATTGTAGCGGCAGCAGGCATCGGGGAAACCGCGTATTTTTACCAGAGAACAATGAAACGCAACAATGCAAAGGTGGAGAAGACCATCAAGATGGCAGGAACAGACTGGAGTCAGTATGCGCCGCTTTTGGAGAAAAGAAAGGCGTTTATGCTGGCGCAGACTCACGAGGATGTGTATCAAACTTCATTCGACAATCTTCAACTTCATGCAACGTATTTTCCTGCGATTGAAGAAGGCGCAAACAAGAAAAAGATCGCGATCTGCTTTCACGGATATACGAGCAAGGGTATGTCTGATTATATCGGATTATCGGATTACTATCTCAAGAATGGTTATGCGATGCTTCTGCCGGATGCGAGAGCACACGGTGAGAGTGAGGGCGAGTACATTGGTTTTGGATGTCTTGACAGAAAGGATGCGCTTGTATGGATCAACTGGGTGATCCAGGAGCTTGGCGATGAGGTTGAGATCATCCTTCATGGAACGAGTATGGGCGGAGCGACAGTACTGATGACAAGCGGGCTGGATCTGCCAGAACAGGTTAAGGGAATCGTCTCTGACTGTGCTTTTACATCTCCGAAGGAGGTTTTCACACATGTGCTGCACAATATGTACCATCTGCCGGCGTTTCCGGTGATACAGGGGGCGGACGCAGTGAACAAAAGACTTGCCGGGTACGGAATGGATGAGTGCAATGCAAAACGTGAGGTGGCACGCGCAAAAGTTCCTATTTTATTTATTCATGGTACAAAGGATACTTTTGTGCCATATCGTATGTGTCAGGAGATTTATGACTGCTGTGCATCGCCAAAGAAGATGCTGGTCGTGGAGGGCGCAGCACATGCAGAGAGCTATTATAAAGATACAGAGAGATACGAGCAGGCATTGAATGAGTTCTTTGGAGAAATAATGTGAACAAGCATGGAGGAATATCATGAAAACAAGAAAAGGATATAAGACATACCCATTGACAGCGGCGCAGAAGTACCATTTTTACTACTCGGACTATTGCCCGGGAAAGGAAATTCTAAATGTTGGGAGCAGCCTTACCATAGAGTTTGAGTTGAATGTTGACGAACTTAGGAAAGCAATCTACAAGGCGTATGAGCGCAATGAATCCATGCGTGCAAGACTTGTATATGATGAGAAAGAGAAGACATGGTATCAGTACATTGTAGATAAAGAGGAGCGTGAGATTGAGTTTGTGGACTTCTCCGGCAAGACCATGGAGGAGGCAGATGCCGAGATGACAAAGTGGACGCGCGTTCCCTTTGGGCAGGATGAACCGATGAACAGGGTAGTCATTATCAAGACACCAGACAATTTTGAAGGTATGTTTCTCGTAGGTGACCATCGGTTTCTTGATGCACAGTCACTGATCGGTTTTATGAAGGATGTCATAGAGCTGTATTGTAGTGCAAATTTTGAAAATGTGCCGTATCCGGCTGATACGCGATCCTATATTGAACAGATTGAGAAGGATTTTGCATATGAGGCGGGAAGCAAAGCGCAGGCGAGGGACAGAGAGTACTTCCATAAAATGTTTGAGGCTCCCGAGCCAATTTACAATGGTATTGAAGGCAGGAAATGTCTGGATGAGGCAAGAAGGGCAACAGGCAATCCGAACCTCAGGGCGGCGCCCACTACATCTGGTGATTTTACAGCAGCAATCGACATTTTCCATTTGGAGGGAGAGCCTACACAGAGACTGATGAATTTCTGTGAGCAGCAGCATGTCTCACTGCAGTGTCTGTTGATCATGGGAATCCGTACCTATCTGCAGAAGATGAATAATTGCGATGATGTTTCCATGATGGTAGCGTATGCACGCAGAGCAACTCTTTCGGAAAAGAAATCAGGCGGTACGCGTATTCACAGTCTGCCGTTTCGGACAATTATTTCTGAGGACAAGAGTTTCTTGGAAGGTATTTTCGAAATTAGGGATAAACAGAATGAGATCTTCCGTTATGTGAATTTTGATCCTGTAGAATGTATGAACTATGAACGCGAAGCATATAACGCCCCAAGGGGTATGGGATATGAGACAATGGCGCTCACATATCAGCCGGCTACATTGCGTGAAAAAGGTCTGGTCGATCTGGGAGATATCCGCTATAAGACAAAGAGATATGGCAATGGTTACTATGCGGGAAATCTCTATCTTACAGTGATGCACAGGCCCGAGGACAATGGTCTGGATTTTAGCTTTGAACACCAGACAAAGGCGTACAGCAGGGAAACGTTGGAGCTGTTTTATTACTATATGTGCAAGATCATGTTCAAGGGAATTGAGAATCCGAATCTCAAGATCGGTGCAGTGATAAAATTGATATAGATAAAACTGATTTCATTGGAATTGTTTTTATGATAATATAATCGTGTAGCTATAAATAAAAGGGTGTTCCCGAATTGGGTTTATGAGGGTGCTCCGATAAAGGAAAGGCAGGAATTAGCAATGTTTGAGAAATTAGTAGGGGTCATAACGAATTATGTCGAGGTGAAGAAGGAAGACATCAAGCCAGAGTCGCGTTTTATGGAGGACTTGGGATTTAGCTCTTTCGACTTTATGAGTATGCTCGGTGAGGTTGAGGAAGAGCTGGATATCGAGATCAATCCAGAGGAGGCTGCAAATATCCGCACTGTGCAGGAGGCAGCAGACTATCTCGAGAAAATTTCACAGTAACTAATTGTCTGTTTGGTGTCTGCATATTTGTATGGATTAATATGGGGCACCAAATAGTTTTTATGCACAGGGGGGTGACGGATTCCCCTACTTGATGAAAGAGAGAAAGGCATGGGTGAATATATGAGCAAAATGTATAGTACGATACGGGAACTGCTGGTAGCTGCTGAACAGGATTTTGGACCACAGGATGCGTTCCGCTATAAAGTGAAGGGCAATGATGGCAGTGGTAAGAAGGAAGTGAAGGTTGAGGCAAAGACCTATACGCAGTTGAAGAATGATACAGAGTGTTTTTCAGCTGCATTGGCAGCTCTGGGGCAGCAGGGAAAGCATATTGCCATCGTGGGACCCACTTCCTACTCATGGGTAGTTGCATACTTTGGCGTGGCGGACAGCGGAAGTGTGGTTGTCCCGTTGGACGCAAATCTTCCTGAGGCAGACTTGTGCGAGCTGATTGACCGCGCTGATGTCACAACGCTTGTTTATGATGAAGCGAAGGCAGGCGTGGCAGAGATGGCGTCAAAGCGCTGTGAAAAGCTGGAGCACATTATCTGTATGGATGAGCCGCATGGTGTGGAAAAGGAACATGCAATGTGGGAGCTGATCGGCGGGCAAAATGCAGGTTTCGATTTTTCACCGCAGCCAGATCAGCTTGTAACGATCATGTTTACATCAGGCACGACAGGGAAGAGCAAAGGCGTTATGCTCACACATAGAAATCTTGCGGAGAATGCAACTTGTCTGGATATGGGGCTTGAATCTGGTATGGTGATCTTGTCAGTGCTTCCGATTCACCATGCATATTGTCTCAGCATGGATATTTTAAAAGGAATTTCGATCGGTTCTGTGATCTGTATCAATGACTCGCTGCTTCGTGTGGCAAAGAACATTAAGCTGTTTGAGCCGAATATGATCCTGATGGTTCCTCTGATGATCGAGACGCTTGCCAAGAAGCTCGAGGAGGCTTCCTGGATTCCGGCGCCGCTTGTCAAGGCAAAAGTTTTTGGAAAACAGTTCCATACGGTGTGCAGCGGTGGTGCATATCTCAATCCGGCCTATCTGGACATGTTTAAAAAGTATGGTATTACAATCTGGCAGGGCTATGGTATGACAGAGTGCTCACCTGTGATCAGTACAAATTATGGCGAGTATATGAAAGATGGTTCTGTCGGCAAGCTGATGCCAAACTGCGAGGCAAAGGTTGTGGACGAGGAGATCTGGGTAAAGGGATCTAGTGTCATGCAGGGCTATTATCAAATGCCGAAGGAGACAGAGGAAACCTTGTCCGACGGCTGGTTAAAGACTGGCGACCTCGGATATGTGGACGAGGACGGTTATATTTTCCTGACAGGACGCAAGAAAAACTTGATCATCACACCAAACGGTGAGAATGTCTCACCGGAGGAGATTGAGAATAAGCTCGGCGAAAACCGTCTGATTCAGGAGGTGCTCGTGCGTGAGAGTGAAAACGCGATCGAAGCTGAGATTTTCCCAGACTATGAGTATGCCGCGAAGAAGAAAATCAAGGATATTCAGGGCGAGCTGCAGAAGGTTATAGATGCCTATAATCAGGGGGCGCCGCTTTACAAGAGAGTGTTTAAGCTCAAAGTGCGCGAGACGGAGTTTGAGAAGAATACGACGAAAAAGATCAAGCGGTTTTGATATTATAAAATGTGTGTTTAACAAGGCAGCCGTTTCACAAATGAATTTTCGTGAAGCGGCTGCCTTTCCAACAGAAAAATTTCCAATGAAATAACATTGACAGTTTTTCATCAAAACGATACAATAAAAACATAGTGAAGTGATATGGATTGCAGCGGCAGACAGATACAAAAGACGAGAAGAGCATTCAATGGCATAATGCATTTTGTGCTGCAACAGAGCTTGAACTGGCGGATAATGCGGATGTGCTTAATTTTCATAGAGAGTATATTTTGGGGAAAGAGCCACACAGGCAGAAAGAAGCAATAGCGAAACCGTGGCTTGACGGACAGAAATCTGATAATAAGGCGTTAGGTTATTGAAGTTTAGGAGAACATGGAAATGCAGAACTTACATTTTACAATGAATTATATGTATATGCATTACAGACGTACTTAGAAGTAATTGTGTTCCGATTGGATGCACAGTTACAGAGGTAGGTCTAGGTTGTCTGTGCATATTGATCGGTAAGCGTAAGTTGTAATTGTTATAGAATGCTTGTAATAGCCGATCATTTTAGAGGTGCACTGGACATATTGTATGTTTAGTGCACTTTTTATGCGCACGCCGATGCAATTGCATAAGCAAGGGAAATATGCCACTGGAGTGGCGCATCGGCGGCGCGCGAGTAGGGGAAAGGCTTTTCCCCTACTCGATTATACAAGAGCGAATAAGGAGTGGTTACAATGAAATTTAGAACAATGGATATTGAAGATTATGAAAAAGTATATGATCTGTGGATTCATACGATTGGTATGGGGCTAAATACAACGGATGATTCAAGAGAAGGGATTGCTAAATATTTATTGCGGAATCCTGATACTTGTTTTGTTGCTGAAGACAATGGGGAGATTGTAGGCGTTATTATGAGTGGCCATGATGGACGCAGAGGTTTTATTCATCACACTACTGTTAAGGAAGAATACAGAGGACGGGGGATTGGGAAAAAACTTGTTGATTCAGCGCTTGCAGCATTGGAAGCAGAGGGCATACATAAAGTGGCATTGGTGGCTTTTGAGAAAAATGTATCAGGGAATGTTTTCTGGGAAAAGATTGGCTTTTCTGTAAGGGACGACTTGATATACAGAAATAAGAGTATACATGAACTCAAAAGAATTGATATCATCTAAGATGGAGGATATATGAAGGTAGAATTATTAAGAGCAGATATTGGCGATGCAAAAGAATTACATGCCATGCAGATTAAGGCATTCGAGAAATTATTAGAGAAATATCAGGATTTTGATACAAATCCCGCAAATGAATGTGTGGAAAAAGTAGAAGCACGTTTGAAACAAGATTTTACATTTTACTATTTTATCTGCATCGGACAGCAAAAAGTTGGAGCTATTCGTATTGTTGATAAAAAGGAAGCCGGAAAAAACAAGAGAATTTCCCCAATATTTATAATGCCGGAATTTCAAGGTAAGGGAATTGCACAAGAAGCAATCCGGCTGTGTGAAGAAATGCATGGAAACGGAAATTGGGAACTGGACACAATTTTGCAGGAATCCAAGAACTGTTATCTGTATGAGAAAATGGGGTACCGACAGATAGGCAAAACGGAAGTGATAAACGAAAGACTTACATTGACTTTGTATGAAAAAAAGGGGTAGACAGAATATGAATGTAATAATACTTGGCTCCGGCGGGTGTGTCAGCACACCAAGAGCATGCTGTAACTGCCGTGTATGTACAGAAGCGCGGCAGAAAGGATTTCCTTATGCAAGAACGGGATGCAGTTTGTTTATTGAAGATGGGAATATATTGATTGATACGCCGGAAGACATCAATGCTTCATTAAATAATTCCGGTATACAGAAAGTGGAACACATATTATACAGTCATTGTGATCCCGACCACACAATGGGAATGCGCATAATCGAACAATTGAAGATGGATTGGATTGCCTATTCTGTGGGTAAGAAGCCAGATAATCCGATAGAAATTGCTTCTTTACCTGCAATTCTCGAAGATATTAAAAAGCAGGGTACAAAGTATGGATCAGCCATTGAATATTATGAAACCAGAGGTCTTGTATACACAAAGGAAATCCGTGCTTTCGAAAATGACTATATTTTGGTTGAACTGATTCCGGTAGATGAACAAGAGCACGTGGCGATATTTATTATTTCTTCTAATAACAAGAAAATAATCTATGCTCCATGCGATGTAAAGCCTTTTCCAAAATCAGAGAAATTTCAGGATGCAGATGTTTTGATTATTGGCAATACAATTGTTGGGGATATATTAAAAGATGGATTTGTATTAAATAAAGATAACCCGCTGAGAAAAGAACTATTTACTTTAGATGAAATTGATTGCATACGTAAGCAGTATGGAATCAAAGAAGTTATTATTACACATTTAGAGGAGGACTGGGGGAAATCATATGACGATTATAGAGAATTGGAAAGCAAATTGAACTTAATACGTTTTGCGTATGACGGATTAAAAATACAGTTATAAGTGAGACGTAAGGAAAAGAACAAACTGAGTAGCGGGGGAATAGAAAAAATACTTGCAATGACTTTTGACATGTGCTATTCTAAGAAATGATAAAGAATTGTAGGGTTATTTCTTTATCATAAGATTAACTTGATTCTGGAATAAAAATGACATAAACTACTATGAAATGCCATGAAGGAGACTCTTGCCAAGGAAAACGACAGGAAGACGGCGTCACCGACTGAGAGCGCTGTCAGTGGAAGCTGACGAAGGGAACACTCCGGAGCAGATTATCTGAAACGGTTTTGGTAAGATTTTCAGAGCCTTATTAGGGTAATACGTAAGCGTGCGTTAAACGTAAGAGAGGATAAAACAGCAGACATTTTAGCATGCACAATGTGAGGTTTTATCAATGCGGGTGGTACCGCGGGTATATTTCAAATTATCCGTCCCGGAATACATTTTGTATTCCGGGATTTCGTATTTTATTAAAACAGCATCAGGGAGGGCTGATGCGGAACTTGAAAACAGCATTAGCACAGGTGATGCGGAACTTAAAAACAGCATTAGCCCGGACGATGCCCAGAGCATTTACGAACGCATGCTCTAAGCGGTCGGAAATGACTCTGCCACAATGGTATCGGAAGGGCTGATGCGGAACTTGAAAACAGCATTAGCACAGGTGATGCGGAACTTAAAAACAGCATTAGCCCGGACGATGCCCAGAGCATTTACGAACGCATGCTCTAAGCGGTCGGAAATGACTCTGCCACAATGGTATCAGAAGGGATGATGCGGAACTTAAAATAGGAGGAGTTGAAGTATGTACAGAGACATTACAATGAAAGAAATCAGTGAACAGTATATCGGACAGACGCTGCAGGTGGCGGGATGGGTTGAGAATATCCGCGATCATGGCGGCGTATCATTCATAGACTTGCGTGATATGTATGGCGTATTACAAGTAGTCATGAGAGACACAACGCTCTTAGATGGCATTACAAAGGAGATGTGTCTTTCGATCGAGGGACTCGTGGAAAAAAGGGATGAGGACACCTACAATCCAAGGATTCCGACAGGAACGATTGAACTCGAGGCAAAAAAGGTGACAGTACTTGGAAAAGTGTACCATCAGCTTCCGTTTGAGATTATGACATCAAAGGAGACAAGAGAGGATATTCGGTTAAAGTATCGTTATCTTGACCTCAGAAATGCAAAGGTAAAGGACAATATTATCTTCCGCGCACAAGTGATCAGCTTCTTAAGACAGAAGATGACAGAAATGGGATTTCTGGAGATTCAGACACCAATCTTGTGCGCATCATCGCCGGAGGGCGCACGCGACTATATTGTTCCTTCAAGAAAATATAAAGGAAAATTTTATGCGCTTCCGCAGGCGCCGCAGCAGTATAAGCAGCTTTTGATGGCATCAGGCTTTGACAAATATTTCCAGATTGCACCGTGCTTCCGCGATGAGGATGCGCGTGCAGACCGCTCTCCAGGAGAGTTTTACCAGCTCGATTTTGAGATGAGTTTTGCGACACAGGAAGATGTGTTCAAGGCAGGTGAGGAAGTGTTATCAGCCACATTTGAAAAATTCGCGCCGGAAGGCTATACAGTGACGAAAGCGCCGTATCCGATTATCAGCTACAGGCAGGCAATGCTGGAATTCGGGACAGATAAGCCAGATCTCAGAAATCCGCTCCGGATTATCGATGTGACAGAATTTTTTCAGAAATGTACGTTCAAGCCCTTTATCGGCAGAACAGTACGGGCGATCAAAGTGCATGCTGAAATGTCAAAAGGATTCCACGAAAAGCTATTGAGCTTTGCCACAGGTATGGGAATGGGAGGTCTTGGATATCTTGAGATTTCGGACGACATGACCTACAAGGGACCGATTGACAAGTTTATACCCGATGAGCTGAAGGCAGAGCTTGCTGCAATCGCAGGACTTGAGGCAGGTGATACGATTTTCTTTATCGCAGATAAGGAAGAGAGGGCAAATTACTATGCAGGACAGCTTCGCGTTGAGCTTGGCGATAAGCTTGACCTGTGTGAAAAGAAGGCGTACCGTTTTTGTTATATCAACGATTTTCCGATGTACGAGCTCGATCCCGAGACAAAACAGATCGGATTTACACACAATCCGTTTTCCATGCCGCAGGGCGGATTAGAGGCGTTAAACAGTGAGAATCCGCTGGAGATTTTGGCATATCAGTACGATATTGTATGCAATGGCGTCGAACTGTCGAGCGGTGCGGTCAGGAACCATGACATGGAGATCATGGAGAAGGCTTTTGAGATAGCAGGCTATGACAAGGAGACATTGAAATCAAAGTTTGGCGCGTTGTATCAGGCATTCCAGTTTGGCGCACCGCCACATGCTGGTATGGCGCCGGGAGTTGACAGGATGCTGATGTTGCTGAAGAATGAGGAGAATATCAGGGAAGTCATCGCATTCCCGATGAGCGGTTCCGCGCAGGATCTGATGTGCGGCGCGCCGAATGATGTCACAGAACAGCAGCTTCGGGAAGTGCATATCAAAATAAGGGATTAAAAACGAAAAGAAAATCTAAGGTGATAAAAGACATCACCTAAGATTTTCTAAGTTTCGTTTAAAAGAATCGCATTCGCGATTCTTTATAGTAAATGGAAATTAGGAGGGCAGACATGGCAAATGTAATTTCAGATGAAACGATAGAATATGTGGGGATTCTTGCCAAGCTTGAACTTTCGGACGAGGAGAAGGAGCAGGCGAAGAAAGACATGGGAAGTATGCTTGACTATATAGACAAATTAGCAGAGCTTGATACGACAGGCATCGAACCGATGTCGCATGTGTTTCCGGTGCAGAATGTGTTTCGCGAGGACGTGGTAACTAACGGTGATGAGAGTGAGAAAACGTTGAAGAATGCGCCAGGCGGGAAGGACAATATGTTCATGGTTCCAAAAACGTTTGAATAAGGAACTGTCACGAAATAAATCCTAAGATTTTCGTTTGTGGAATGCCTTAAATCAAAGCTTTTCACAAACGAAAGTGATGATTTATTTCTAAACAGTTCCTAAGCAGAATTCGAACATATTTTGCGCCAGATTTTTAGGAAAATCAAATTCCAGTGGAGGAATGGAACCGGATAAAAGAAGTTAGATTTATAGGAGGCTAAGAAATATGGGACTTGATCTATATGCAGGAACATTAACCCGTTATTATACGCATAATTGGAAAACAGTAGCACAACAGTTTGCTGAAGCCAATGGTATGGGTTTTCAGACGATCAGACCGCAGCAGGATGCGGAGGACGAACTTTCTCCCGAGGAAATTAAAGGAATCGTAACACAGTGGCGTGATAATATTGTCAAAGGTCTTAATCTGGACCCGGAGCCATTATGGAATGAAGATTATGATGTTACACCATATTATACAGACAAACCCGATTGGGACGCTTTAAATGCCCTATTGCTTTATATTGCTGCAAAATATAGTAACAGAGAAGTTCCCGCCACAATCAATAAGGACTTTGATGTTTATAAAAATCCTATTGTTAAGGAATTTCTTGAAACAAAGGATTTTAAGGTATCACTATTTGATGGGAATGGTTGGTGGCTTCCGATCAAGCAAAATATTATATTTAATTATGTTCTGCCGAATTCGGTGGAAAGTCCATTGTCAACAAGTGCATTGCTTCTTGAAGAGCTGAAAAGGTATAATGCTTTTGAATGGAATGCCGATCGGGATACGATTATTTTGTGGAGTACAACGGAAGGTTATCCTGCTGATGCAACATATAGCAGGGAAGCCGGATACAAAAAAGAGACTTTGCACGAAACATATGAGACAGAATCTCTAGCGAAATTTGCCTTTTCTATTTTGTGGCAGGCGGCAGAATTTTCGCTCGAACATGGTGTGGTCATTGTTTTTGATTTTTAAGACGCATAGGTAATTGGGAACATCTATCAAAAAAGAGTTCCAAATTACGTTTGGAAAAATCGTGGTGACGGTTTTTCAGAATGGAGATTGTGTATGGATATTTTAGAATACAGCGCCGTGGAGCTTTCCGCGGCAATCAAGGATGGCAAGGTCACTGCGTCGGAGGCCATGGAGGCGGTGCTTGCAAGGATTGATGAGAAAGAAAAGGACATCAATGCCTATGTGACGATTGACAGGGAACAGGCATTGAAGGCAGCTGCTGCCGTGCAGGGGAAAATTGAGCGGGGTGAACTGACGGGATCGCTTGCAGGTGTGCCTGTTGCCATCAAGGATAACATGTGTACAGAGGGAATGCTGACGACCTGCTCCTCAAAAATATTAGAGAATTTTGTCCCGACTTTTTCAGCGGAGGCAGTGATCAATCTCGAAAAAGAGGGCGCAGTGATCATTGGAAAGACCAATATGGATGAGTTTGCGATGGGTTCCACGACGGAGACTTCTGCCTACGGTGTTACTAGAAATCCGTGGAATACAGCGCATGTGCCGGGCGGTTCGTCAGGCGGCTCCGCGGCGGCAGTGGCGGCAGGGGAGTGTTTCTTTGCACTTGGTTCTGACACAGGCGGCTCGATCAGGCAGCCAGCTTCGTTCTGCGGCGTGGTGGGATTAAAACCCACATATGGTACTGTTTCGCGGTACGGATTGATCGCGTATGGTTCTTCCCTCGACCAGATTGGACCACTGACAAAGAATGTGTCAGACTGTGCAGCTGTTTTGGAACTGATCGCATCACATGACACAAAGGATTCGACCTCTGTAAAAAGAGAGGACACAGATTTTACGTCAGCATTGGCCGCGGATGTAAAAGGGATGAAGATCGGTATTCCAAAAGATTACTTTGGCGAGGGACTTGATGCGGAAGTCAGGGATGCAGTGTTGGCAGCGGCAAAAGTACTGGAAGAAAAGGGCGCTGTTGTCGAGGAGTTTGACCTGAGTCTTGTCGAGTATGCGATCCCCACGTATTACACGATTGCGGCGGCGGAGGCGAGCTCGAATTTAGAGCGCTTTGATGGAGTAAAATATGGATATAGGACTATGGAGTATGACGGACTTCACAACATGTACAAGAAGACACGTTCCGAGGGTTTTGGAGCGGAGGTAAAGCGCAGGATCATGCTTGGCTCGTTTGTGCTCAGTTCTGGATATTATGACGCTTATTATCTGAAGGCATTGAAAGTAAAGGCAATGATCAACAAGGCGTTTGATGAGGCATTTGCAAAGTATGACCTGATTCTTGGACCAGTGGCGCCTACGACTGCGCCGAGGCTTGGAGAGAGCTTATCAGACCCGTTAAAAATGTACCTTGGAGATATCTACACGATATCAGTGAATCTTGCAGGGCTGCCCGGGATTTCGCTTCCATGTGGAAAAGATTCAAAGGGACTGCCAATTGGCTTGCAGTTGATTGCGGATCGTTTTCAGGAAAAAAAGCTGATACAGACAGCGTATACCTATGAAAAAATCCGCGGTGATTTTAAGACGGAAGAATAGATATAGAAGGGATGGGTGAGAAAATGGCAAAACAATATGAGACAGTGATAGGTCTGGAAGTGCATGTTGAGCTTGCAACGAAAACGAAAATATTCTGCGGCTGTTCCACCGCGTTTGGCGGGGCGCCGAATACGCACACTTGTCCAGTTTGTACAGGCATGCCGGGATCGTTGCCGGTTTTGAATAAACAGGTCGTGAACTATGCAGTGGCAGTCGGACTCGCCACAAACTGCACGATCACACAGTACTGCAAATTTGACAGGAAAAATTATTTTTACCCAGACAATCCACAGAATTATCAGATCAGCCAGCTCTATCTTCCAATCTGCAGAAACGGTCATGTGGATATTGAGACGGCGGCGGGAAAGAAGTCCGTGGGAATCCATGAGATCCATATGGAGGAGGATGCTGGAAAACTGATCCATGATGAGTGGGAGGACTGCTCTCTTGTGGATTACAATCGTTCCGGCGTACCATTGATTGAGATTGTTTCGGAGCCTGATATGCGAAGTGCGGAGGAGGTCATCGCATACCTTGAAAAGCTGCGCATGATCATACAATATCTTGGAGCTTCCGACTGCAAATTAAACGAGGGCTCGATGCGCGCAGATGTGAACCTCTCTGTCAGGGAGGTTGGCGCAGAGGAATTTGGAACACGTACGGAGATGAAAAATCTCAATTCTTTTCGTGCGATCACACACGCGATCGAGGGTGAGCGCGAGCGGCAGATTGATTTGCTGGAGGCAGGGCAGCAGGTGGTGCAGGAGACGAGACGCTGGGACGACGCGAAAGAATATTCGTATGCGATGCGTTCCAAGGAGGATGCACAAGACTATCGGTATTTCCCGGATCCCGATCTTGTGCCAGTTTATATCAGCGATGAATGGCTGGCGCAGATCAGAGAAAGTCAGCCGGAATTTCGTGAGGAGAAGATGGAGCGGTATAAAAAGGAGTTTGACATACCAGAGTATGATATTGGTATAATCACGGACTCAAAGCATATGGCAGATCTTTTTGAGGAGACGGTTGCAATATGCAATCAGCCGAAAAAGGTGTCAAACTGGCTGATGGGCGAGACACTCAGACTGCTGAAAGAAAAGAGTATGGATCCTGAAGACATCATTTTTTCTCCAGAGAATCTTGCAAAGCTGATTCATCTGGTGGACAGCAAGGCGGTGAACTCGACTGTCGCCAAAGAGGTATTTGAGGTGATGTTCGCTGAAAATATCGACCCCGAGAAGTATGTGGAGGAAAAGGGTTTAAATACGGTAAATGACGAGGGGGCACTCAGAAAGACGATTGAGGAAGTAATCCAAGCAAATCCGCAGTCCGTGGAGGACTACCGAAACGGCAAGGAAAAAGCGATCGGATTTTTGGTGGGACAGACTATGAAAGCGATGAAGGGCAAGGCGGATCCGGCGTCAGTCAATCGGATTTTGAAGGAATTATTGTAATAAAATGTGATAGAATATGCTAATTCAACAAGAAAAGAATCTTTTGTAATCGAGCGCATTAGCGCTCGATTTTTCTATACGGAAATCCGATTTTATTGAATTTCCTGATCTAAAGTATCAAATTCCGGAGTGGAAAAAAATTCTCCCAAAGTAATTCCAAATCCATCACAAAGCTTTTTGATAGTGATAGTTCCTGGATTTTTACTCTCTCCGTTCAAAATGCTTTTGATAGTTGCCTGTGGAACAGCAGATATGTAACTAAGCCCATTTGGTGTTATGGAACGTTCCTTGCAAAGATACTTGATACGGATGGCAATCGCTTCACGTGTATTCATATAAAACCCTCCAAATGATTTTTTAATTATTATGGTAATCACTTGGAAAAAATTTATTAGTGATATTTCACTAATTGGAAACAATATGATAATATAGTGATATATCACTATATTAAAAATTTAGTAAAAAATGTGGATAATCAATAGATGTAGTATTTTTGAACAATTATGTGCTTATAATATCTGATCAGTATCTGAGGGGATATATTGAAGTACATCTTGTATTCTGCATTTTAAGATTCGGCACAGGTCATTCAATGTGGTAGTGTTTAACGGCTTGTTTTTTCGTAATTTATCTATTGTAGAACTGGAGATATGGTGTTTGTTGATAAGAGTGTATTTAGTTTCTGCTGACTGGTGTAATGTTTCCCAAAATGGACTATAATCAATCATCTTATATTGCTCCTTCTATTCATTTTTAGAATATATTCAAGTCGTGTACCTGACCATAGTCACTAAAGAGACTATAATTTTTGTAGAAAATATACCTATTAGTATTTAAAGCTGGCAAAGGAGTAAGAAGATAATATGGAGCATTTATCAAAATCTCAGCAGTTGATTTTTGAGACAGAGAAATATGCAGGAGGGGCAGTCAATGTAATTTGTGGTGTGATGCTTACTAGAGGTGAGAATGAGATTACGGCAATGAAAATAGCAGTAAATAAGCTGTTTCACCTTAATGATGCTCTGAGAACACATATCATAGAAGTCGATGGTGAAGTATATCAGACCATAACAGATTATGTACCACAGGAAGTGGAGGTTCTTCAATTTGAGAATAAAGAGAAACTTGACCAGTATGCAGATTCTTATGCAAAAGTACCGTTTAATTTTCACGGCTCTCTATGTGAGATTCGGATTGTTCTGTTAGAGGATTGCAGCGGTATTCTGGTAAAGCTGCATCACATTGTGGGGGATGCATGGACATTGGCGCTAATTGGAACACAGTTTAATGCGCTGCTTAACAAGGAAGACTCAACTGTATACCCGTATAAGGAACATTTAGTAAATGAGGATGAGTATCTGCGAGGAGATGGCTATCTAAAAGACAAGGCATTTTTTCTGGAACAATTTCGAAAGTGTGAGGAAGTAACATATTTTTCCGAAAGACAGAACACTTCCTTTGAAGCAGCCAGAAAAACGTTTGAGATTGCTCCTGAACAGGCAAAACAGATTTATAAGTATGGGAAAGATAATAATGTATCCCCATTTGCTATATTTTTGGCAGTCTTTGCCATATATATGAGCAGAGTAAGACAAAATGCAGAAAAATTTTATATTGGTACCGCATTCTTGAATCGTTTTGGAGTTCAGGATAAGAATACGGTAGGAATGTTTGTGAATACAGTTCTATTACTGATGGAACTTGATTATGAAAAGACATTTTCAGAAAATTTGTCCGTAATAAAGGCAAAGGCTTTTTCTGCTCTGCGTCATCAACGATGCAGTTACAGCGATACTCTGACAGCGATTCGGCAGGAATATCATTTCAAGGAAAAGTTATATGATGTGATGCTTAGTTATCAGAATGCCACAATTGCGGGGGCAGGGGGAGAAGAAAGTACATGGTATCATTGTGGTGCACAGATGGAGAGTCTGCAGATACACATTGATGACCGGGATCAAAAAGGTATTTTTTGTATTCATTATGATTATCAGACCGAAAAGTTTACAGCGGAACAGATTGAACATATGCATGAAAATCTGCTTACCTTGCTGTTTGACGCTATAGAAAATGACAGAAAAAAATTGTGGGAACTCGAACTTTTATCTGCAAATGAAAAACAAAAACTGTTATATGATTTTAATGATACGGCAGTTGAATATCCAAAGGATAAGTGTGTTCATGAAATCTTTGAGGAACAGGTGAAAAAGACACCAGATAAGGTGGCAGTGATTGCTTGTGATAGGACAGTTTTCTACAGAGAATTGAATGAGGATGCCAATCGAATTGCACACGATTTAATAGATAGGGGTGTAAAGCAAGGAGATATTGTGGCTTTTGCATTACAAAGGAAAAGTTATTTAATTGCTACTATACTTGGTATTTTAAAAGCAGGAGCGGCTTATCTTCCTGTTGATACAGAATATCCACAGGATAGGATTGACTTTATGCTAGAAGACAGTAGAGCTTGTCTTTTTCTGTCAGATAAGGATATTTTAGAAATGCTTACAAATAATTACATAGATAATCCGGCAATTACAATATCTAATAATAGTATTTGTTATTGTATAT